>JAHJRE010000140.1 GCA_018831055.1 Bacteroidota bacterium | reverse complement strand
TAAAAAATGCCACGAATGCACGAATAAACATTAAAGAAAGAATATTTCACTCCTTAACATAAAAGACGAACCTCTTTCTAAACTTGTCTTTTTGAAGATACAGGATAAAGTAATACGGTATCAGGGAAACAAGAGCAACGATAGCAGAAAGCCCTTCATTTTCCTGAATAAAAGACATAATGAGGAGAATAGCAAAAAAAACAAGGAAAGGCAGCAGATATGCATAGAAAACAGCCAGGTTCCCTTTGGATTGTTTGATGAACAAAGTAACCTTATCTCCCGGCTTTAGCTCCAGTCCCGAAGGTTTTTGAACATCAACGATTTTTTCTTCCATGTCGGCGACACTGCACATTCCTTTGGCATGGCATGACACACAAGCCGATTGGGCAAGGATCCTGACTTTAATCTGTTCCGCTGTTACCTCCACCACCGTCCCCGGATGGGTAATACTAATTCCTTTGTCGTCCATGATTTTCAGAACTAAGGTATTGACACTGCGACAGGCAAAATTTTTCCATTAAAGAATTTATTTCCATTCAATGCAAAATGGGTAATAAAATCAGCCATTTGTTCGGCGGTAACAGGAGCCTCATAATTAGGGAAAGCCTCTTTCAGCATTTCAGTCTGAGCCGAACCAAGGGCAAGGCAATTTACAGAGATACCATGATCTTTGAGCTCTTCGGCAAGGGATTCAGTGAGTATGGCAACAGCACCCTTACTGGCGCTGTAAGCCGATAATCCCGGAAACTTCATACTGCCCTGAAATCCTCCCATGCTGCCGATATTGACAATATGTGCCCCGGAAGAAAAGTAAGGAAAGAAAGTCTTTACCATCCTGAAGGGAGCTTTCACATTTACTGCAAAAACCCTGTCGAATTCAGGATCAGAAATCTCGATAAAAGGCTTGTTTATCAGGAATCCTGCATTGTTGACCATGATCTCAATGCTTTCACATCTGTTCAAAACAGGTCCCAGCAATTGACGCTCATAATCTCCTGTTGCGACATCAAAGCCGATGGCAATGACTCTGGCATTCTCATTAACTTTCTTACACAAACCTTCCAGTTCATGCAAGGCTTTCAGGTTTCTGGAGACCGCGAAAATGTTATGGTTTCCGTTGGCGGCAAACTTTTTAACCATCTCAAAACCCATGCCCCTGCTTGCTCCTGTGACTATAATGTTCATGACCGGGAAATTTAAAGCCAAATTAGCTATTTTTCTTATCTTTGTTCATACTATGGCCCGTATTTTGTGTAGTTTATAAAAAACCTAAGATGAATAAAAGCTACTTTATCCTTGCAGGACTGTTGTTTCTGTCGATAAATTGTTTCAGCCAGGATGCCGTAAAGAGTGACATCTCGGCTGCCCTGAAAGCCGGGGATGCAAGTAAGATGACAGAGCACCTGCATGTAACTGTTGATCTGAACACACCCGGGATCAATAATGCGGTGAGCAAAAACCAGGCCATACAGATCCTGAAAGATTTTTTCGATAAAAATCCTCCTTCTTCGTACACCAGGAATCATGAAGGCTCATCCAAAGACGGATCGGTTTACATCATCGGTACTTACCTTACCACCGGCGCTACGAATTACCGTACCTATTTCCTGTTAAAAAAGTTCGACGGACAGTTCCGGATCGTACAAATTCAGTTTGAAGAACAATAAAGAGGGTTTTATATGCCGGGAATGAGTGTTGAAGAGATCATTGAAAAGGCCATCCGGGAAGATATCGGGGATGGGGATCACACTTCTTTGTCGATCATACCTTCTGATGCGAGAGGGATGGCGGCACTGGTCATCAAAGAAGAAGGTATACTCAGCGGGGTTGATGTGGCCCGTAAGGTATTCCGGGCTGTGGACGCGGATATTGTATTTAAGGAATACATCCCTGATGGCAGCCGGGTTTTTCCCGGCAATATAGCCTTCGAGGTAGAAGGTCGTTCGGTCTCCATTCTTGCCGGAGAGCGGTTAGCCCTTAATTTCATGCAAAGAATGAGCGGGATCGCTACTTATACGCGCTTCCTGGCAGATAAGATCAAAGGAACGGGAGCCATCATCCTGGATACCCGTAAAACAACCCCCAACCTCAGGATACTTGAAAAGGAAGCTGTAAGAACCGGAGGAGGGCACAATCACCGGATGGGACTGTACGACATGGTCATGATCAAAGACAACCACGTGGATTTTGCCGGAGGGATCAGTCGGGCTATAGATGCCGCCCGGGATTACCTTAAAAGGAAGAACCTCGACCTCAGGATAGAGATTGAAGTCAGGAATTTCAATGAATTGCAGGAAGTACTGGATCATGGTAAGATTGACCGCATTATGCTCGATAACTTCTCACCGGCCGGCCTCAGGAACGCCGTTGAAATGATAGGGAAGCGTTATGAGACCGAAGCATCGGGAGGGATTAAAGAAATCAACATCCGCGAGTATGCAGAGACCGGAGTAGATTTTATTTCCGTGGGAGCACTCACACATCAGATCAAAAGCCTCGATATGAGCCTGAAAGCAGTAACCTGACACGGAATATGATCAGTTTAAAAAAGATTTACCGGAACAAAACCGTACTCAAATGGCAGCACTTTTTTATACGAAATGCCAGAAGGATCATCCTGCCGGGATTTGAAGGCATTCCCTTGTACGATGCACTGGTCTTTTTTTTTAAGGGAATACGGCAAAGTTCGCTGACCTCGAGAGCTAATTCCTTATCCTTTACCTTCATGCTGGCCATCTTCCCGGCTATTATTTTCTTCTTTTCCTTGATTCCATACATTCCCATCGACAACCTTCATGGAACCATCATGGAAACCTTATCAGAAATCCTGCCTGAAAATGCTTTTAAAACCGTGGAAAGCACCATCCAGGATCTGGTCAGCATACAAAGGACAAGCCTTTTGTCGATAGGATTTTTTATGGCCATTTACTTCGCTTCCAACGGAGTGATGGGAATTATGAAGGCATTTAACCGTACTTCCCATGCCATTGAAACGAGGTCAACACTGCAGCTTACGGTTATATCCATTGTACTGGTGATTGTGATCTTTATTATAGTTGTATTATCCGCAACCCTCCTGATATTTGCCTCGTATCTGTCGCAATATTTAGAAGTTAAAGGGCTGTGGCAAAATTCATTCACAGGGTTCACCATCAGTTTCAGCAAATGGCTGATAATCCTGCTGATGCTGTTTGTCCTGATCTCGTTGATCTACTACCTGGCTCCGGCGAATAAAGGAACATTCCGGTTTGCAACAGCAGGATCGACCCTTGCCACCCTGCTTGCCCTGATCTTCATGATGGGATTTAATTTCTATATCGACAATTTTTCCCAGTACAACAAGCTTTACGGTTCCTTAGGCACCCTGCTCATCCTGATGTTATGGATCAACCTGAACGCCATAGCCCTGCTGATCGGTTTTGAGCTGAATGCAAGTATACACGATGCGAAACTGAATAATAATGCGAGGGAGTATCCGGGGGATGATGGTTCGGAGTAAGTTGGTTGTGAATTGCTATCAAATCGTTTTTGGGAAATATTAAGCAATACCGGAAGAAGGAGTCAGGTTGGCCGGAATAAACATATACTCGTTCAGCCTTTTGGTTGCCCAAATACGGAACTGGGTTCCTCGCAGGGATTTTACCCTGTAACCTACTGAAATGATTACATCGAGATTGTATAACTTTACCGAAACTTCCTGCGTTTTCCCCTCAATAGCACCGTGTTGAGTGGTTAGTCGGAAATTCCGACATACCAATTCTTCGCTTAACTCACCTTCTTTAAATATGTTTTGAATGTGTTCGGTAATTGTGCTTCTACCTTTGCCAAACAATGTTGCCATTTGCTCCTGCGAAAGCCATACTGTTTCGTCTTCAAACCGAACATCTACCGAAATTTTATCATCTTCGGTTTTGAATAATATAAAAGCCGATTGATTATTTTCCATTTTATATCTCTATTATTCATGAATCCATTTGTGAATTCGTGGCTATTGTTTTTTGTTGCCACGAATGCACGAATACTCGCTTTTCATTCGTGTATTTGTGGCCATTATTTTTTGTTGCGATGAATGCACGAATATTCGCTTTTCATTCGTGTATTTGTGGCTATTATTTTTTTGTTGCCACGAATGCACGAATACTCGCTTTTCATTCGTGTATTTGTGGCTATTATTTTTTTGTTG
>JAHJRE010000139.1 GCA_018831055.1 Bacteroidota bacterium | reverse complement strand
TTCCGGTCCCAGCTGAACCCATATTCCGATTGTGCCCCCGGGAAGTATCCTCCGTGTTTATAAAATCCATAATTGAAAAACCAGATCAGCCCCATCATTTCCGGCCATAGAACCTGTGGGTATTGCAATGTGGTAATCAAATCCACAGTATTCTGATTCAGGATAGTAACACCCTCATAGGTTCCTCCCTGCATATACATTCCCAGGAGTTTTGCCAGCTGCATGGCACTGGTTCGGAGAGCACCTGAAGGATAAACCGGAAAACCCGGATGATCGGTTGGTATCAGGGTTCCATCCTGTTGCAGGTAGGGGGTGGCAATCCTCGACTGATCAAGATTTGCCAAACGGAAGGAAGTCTGCTCCATCCCCAGAGGCTGGAAAATATGGTTCTGGCAATAGGTCTCAAAATCGGTATCCGTCATGCGTTCTACCAGGTATGCCAGGAGGGTGGCTCCAACGTTTGTGTAGTTATGTTCCTGAAAAGGGGGAAAAGAAGCATAGCTCTGATCGGTAAAGTACATCCCGCCGGGGACCAGATAGGCTTCCAGAAGGGAACTTATGGGAATAGGGCAATCGTGCCCATAGGTGATCAGGCTGTTTAACAGCTCAAGATTATCGTTAATCGAGGAAAGATGAGTCATCAGGTAACGAAAAGTTATGATGCTATCCGGAAAGAGGGGGTTTTTAACTTCAAAAGGCAGATATTCGTTGACATCATCGTCCAACTGAAACATCCCTTCTTCATAAAGCTGCATGATGGCGGTAATAATAACAGTTTTTGAAATAGAACAAGCCATGAAAACCGTGGAATCGTTCACAGGATTGCCCTGAGCAAGATTGGCAACACCGTTATGCCATTTCCAGTACATTTGGCCATCTTTCAAAAAGCAAAGGGAAGCACCAGGTATCTGAGCTTCATCCATGATCCATGATATCCAGGCTTCAAAAAAACCCGGATCCATACTCTCAATGTATCTTTCAGAAGTGCCATCGGCGTTCTGTGGAATATATTGATTTATATTTTCCAGGAAGAGTTTTTCTGTTTGCTGATAATCCGTGTTTTGAAATTCAACGAAGAAATCCTGGGCTTTGGATGAAAAAGAGAACAACAATAGCAGAACCAAGAAAGTTGGCAGGAAAATGGTTTTCATGACAATCAAATTTTACTGCAAGGTACACATTCCTGAAGGAAAAACCAAACGTCTACAGGTCAGGTAAATATTGGATGAGATTCAAAATCACTTATTTTACAATTCATATCCTCTTGCGATCCAATAGGCAGCCCGGTCAAAGAAGAGCATCATCCTGCGCTCCAGCTCAAGTGCCATATAAATGTCGATGGTTTTATTCCAAACATTCTGTGAAAGGGCAAATTCCCAGATATTTTTGCGTGTGAGGCTTAAAGCACTGAGCACCTCGCTTAGTTTAAATCCCTCCATATTTCTGTCTGCTCCGAGCTTTTCATAAAATTCCCTGATTTCTTTTCCTGAATAAATTCCCCCGAGCCATTCTCCAAAATGGCTGATCACGATCATATTCCTGGAAGACAATGCTATCGGGTCAAATTGCCTGTATGTAGGAGTTGAATGGCTGGTTCTCACATCATTCAGCCAGTATTGGGCTATGAGCTCCGCGTTATCTTCAATAAGACGTATCAGTTTATCGGATAAGAAGTCTCCGGCCGGTTTGCCATTGGACTCTCCATTTAAAGACCTTTTGAAGGAGTCAATGATAGTCCAGAACTCCTGTTTTGACCGGATGAATTTTTCTAAGGCATGGATATTCGATACGAAGGCCATTTCAGGAAGTTTATCCAGAGAGAAAAAACCTATTTCGGAGGCATCGTCACCCGCAATGGCTTCGCCACCGGTTTTTTCAGCTTCAAAAGTCAAAAAAAGCAGGTCGCCGTATGTTTCGCTGTATCCTGATTCCACATCAACCAAACCGGTGATCTTCCCTTCCAGTTCTGTTTCTTCCCTGAGCTCTCTCAATGCAGCGGATTCAATGCTTTCACCGGTCTCAGCAAAACCCATAGGCAGACACCAATACCCTTTTTTCGGGTCAAGCTTTCTTTTCACCAGCAATATCTTCCTGTCTTCTAACAGGATATTGGAAACCACAGGCAGAGGATTTTCATAAAAAAACACATTACAGGCCGGACAATAATCCCTTAAGCTGTCACCCTCATCTTTTCGAACCAAGGGTCCGCCACAATAAGCACACCGGATTTTTTTCCTGATCATAACACATTTGATTTTCGAGGCCGGAACCCGGTGAAAATAACATCGTTTTTAGAAATGTTCAATATCATCCCCCGTTCAAGGTCCTTACGGATTTTCCCGACCAGAAGATCATACAGTTTCTTTTGCGGATCAATGCTTTCAGGGACAAAGAACCTGTATTTGAAATTAAAGTACTGCAGAAAATCGTTGAAATCATCTATACCAAACCTCAGCATATTATCACATTTCTTCAGGGTTATTTCCTGGAAAAAAGGCTCCATGATATCTTTACCATTAAGATCAGAAAAGCGGTCGACAAGTGCATCATGCGGGATAACCTCTTGGACCTGAATTTCCATTTCCGATAAAATATTCTTCAGGTATAGCGTAAACTCTTCCATATGCGGACGGGAATGAGTGATGGTAACAAACATTCCTTTATCCGTTAAAATCCTGGATATCTCGCCGGTCAATTCAGGAAAAAAATACATAGCATAACTGCAAACGATCAGATCAAAGGAAGCATCTTTCAATTTTCGGATCACCGAGCCGTCACCACAGATGAACCTGCATTTTCGCCCGGAAGTCCTGCTTATTTGAAGGAAACATTTTTCATACCCGGGATAAAGGTCTATTCCGGTAATCTGTGCATTGGGATGGACCCGTTCTGCCAGAACTTTGCTAAAAAATCCAAACCCACATCCCAGATCAAGGATATGCCTGACCTCACCCAGTTCCAGGTCATTCACAGCTTTATCCCGTATGTCTTCCCGGCCGACAAGGTGTCGGGCAATGACATCCGCCACCTTCTTATGCTCAACAGCATCCTGGAAAACATCAACCATTGGAAAACCGGAAAGTCCCATACGGATAAGTATTTGTTTTCGTAAAGATAATAATAACCTTGCCTTAGCACTAACATATAAATAAAGTTTTATCTTTGGCGCACTTAAATATTATAAAATTCCAATATGAAAAACTACATTACTATCTTATTACTGCTTACACTGGGGTTGATGACATTTGCCCAGCAACCCGGAACCATTGACGAGACATTTGGTAACTCCGGAAAAGTGATGACTGATATTTATAAAAGTTACAATGATGCACAGGCCGTGATCATCCAGCCGGATGGAAAGATCCTGGCCGGCGGTTATACGAATGGACTGGGGGTGCAACAATACTGCACATTGGTAAGATATCAGTCCGAAGGAACTTATGATGCCTCATTTGGAAGCGGAGGAGTTTTTACTTTCAACTTTGGCACTGAAGTAAGCCAGGTATTTGATATTGCATTGCAAGCCGACGGGAAAATATTGATTTGCGGATATTCCAACAGCGGTGACGCCGATATAAGCGTAGCCCGGGTTTTACCCGACGGAGGACTTGACAACACGTTTGGAGTTTCCGGCATTAGTACGATTGATCTGGGAGGGAATGAAATTGCCACCTGTATCACCGTACAGGAGGATGGTAAAATTGTGATTGCCGGGCAAACCGATATCAGTATTGGTTCGGATTTAGATCTTTTTGTTTGCCGGTTTTTACCAAACGGAACATTGGATAATGGTTTCAGCACCAATGGATTTATTGTTCTTGACCTGGCAAGCGGGTCCTACGATATGCCCGGTGATGTGGCTATGCATCAGGGCAAGATCCTGGTTTCCTCTTATGCTTATCAAACTTACGGCAGTACCTATGACGCCATCGCCCTCGTGAGGCTAAAGCTTGATGGCACACTTGATCCGGGTTTTGGAATTAACGGTATTTCAATTAACGATGGTCATATCTTATGCAACATGGTTCTTTCCCCAGGAACCAGCCTTTCCATTGATTCCCAGTACCGCATTGTAGTTGCCAGCCGGGTATTTGGACTGGAAAGCATAGATTTCGCATTGTTCCGCTATCTTAATTATGGTTATCCCGATAATAGTTTCGGTGAGAACGGTGTAGTAATTACCGATATGATAGGAGACAATGCTGCATATTCAGTGGTTCACCAACCCGATGGCAAGATCCTTGCCGGAGGATATCATTCCAACACAAGCAACATGGACTTTTGCCTTGCACGTTACCTCGAAGATGGGTCCCTGGATGCTGACTTTGGGACGCATTTTGGGGTTTCTTTTTACGATATCAGTCAGGGTGGATCGATGAATGATGCCATCCAATCGCTGGCAATACAGGAAAACGGGAAGATCCTTGCAGCCGGCGGAGCATATAATGCCGCCGGTGATCAGGATTTTGTCATCGTGAGGTTTTACTCCGGATTACCGACAGGCCTCTCTGAAAACAATTACGATCAGGATGCTTTCGGGATACAGCCCAACCCCTGTAACGGTGAGTTTTCAATACAAACCGATCTCTCACGGGAAGATATCCGGGCTTTCCGGATTTATGACCTATCCGGTAGAATAGTATTTGAGGAACAGGGATTTCCGGTTGGAACCTATAATCTGAATTTCCTCGAGGAAGGAATGTATCTTGCAGGATTGGTATTAACTAATGATGTTGTTTACAGGAAATTGATTATTCATAGGGACTAAACGAAAAAGTCCCGCAGAGACTTCCTCTGTGGTACCCTGTGAAACCTCTGTGAAACTCCGTGAAAGTTATTATTTCAGGAGCTCCACAGAGGTTTTTAATTTACCTACTTCACCACAGCCATTCTCCTTGAACCAACCACCACGCCATCAATCTCCAGGGAATAGAAACAGATCCCCCCATAGCCCTCCGGTGCAAAAGTAACCTGGTGCAAACCTTTACCCTGGTGAGCATTCACAAGGGATTGGACTTCCTGCCCCAGGGCACTGAAAATTCTGAGATTTACCCTTCCCGGATTGTTCAACACATAGGTGATTGTTGTTGAGGTGGTAACAGGATTGGGTTGGTTTTGATTAAGTTGTCCGAAATTTTTTATGTTCTCCTTTTCATCCGGCATACCCACAACCAGGTCGAGTGGTTTCCTGAAAACGCCACCGCCGGATCTGTCGCTGAGGGTAGTACCCAGGAACATATGGCTTGAATTAACAGCTGCACAGGTGATCTCTCCTCCCGATAGTCCGCTCAGATCAACCTGACTATAATTGATAAAATCTTCGGAGAAGAAACCGTTCTCTCCAAAAGCAAAGCAATAAAAGCCTGTGGAAGAAAGTGCTGACTGAGTAATAAAGACCGTATTCAGTTTTTCATCCGCGATCTGTTCCGTCCAGGTATCTCCTCCATCATAACTCATGAACAGTCCATCGCGAGTAGCAATGATAACCATGGATCCCAGTCCCGTGAGCTTTTGCACCAGCAGGGCATCACCGCTCAGACCGTTGTTTTTTTCAGTCCACGACACCAGGTTATCCATCGAATAATACATACCACCATCAGTAGCCATAACACTGTAATCGATACTATTATCAGAGTATCCGCCTATATCGTTTACCTTGAGCCCTTCTCCTGAAATCCCTGTATTGTATGCCGTCCATGGTCCGTAATAATCCGGGGAAGCAAAAACACCACCACCATTAGTTCCAACAGCCCAGTCGGTAGCATCATCTCCGCCAAACCAGAAATAGTGAATATCCGTGTTTGTCAATCCTGTGGAAGTGCAGTTCTGATAGTTAAGCAGATCCTGGGTAAAATACGGACCTGTGCTTGTGGCAACAAAGATATTCTTGGGAATGGGGCCCGGACGGATATCGTTCACATTCAGATTCGCGAGGTCACCGTTGATGGCCGTCCACAGGTTACCTTCATCCAGTGTCCTGTAAATTCCACCACCAAAAGTTCCTACATAAACAGTATCCACGAAAACGTACATGGATGTGGGCGGGAAGTTCCCCAGCCCGTTGTTAACCTGTATCCACTGCGACATAAGCGGGAAGCAGGCCAATAAAAACAATAAAGTAAGTAAATGATTTTTCATAAATAGTTCCTCCGATAGTTTAATAAAAATGCAGAGCACTCATTCTTGTTGAGTTGTGTTGATCAGACCCAATACAAATAATACGAATGAGTAACCCTGCAATGTTTCTTCAGTATCGGGCCGGGGTGATCAACAGTTCAAAGGTATTCATGAAGAGAAGCGGAGGAAATGAGGTGATATATGCAAATCCATGGGGTGATTACCCTATTTTTCATCCAGGAGCCCATTTTGAAAGGCAAATCGCACCAGAGCAGCAACATTGTGCAAATTGAGCTTTCCCATGATATTTGTGCGGTGATTATCAACGGTTTTAGGACTAATGAATAACTTTTTCCCGATTTGTGTATTGGAATTCCCATCGCAGATCAATTTAATGATCTCCTTTTCCCGGGAAGTTAGCTGGTTAACCAGGGGACTGATTTCTGAAATCAGAGGTTTTGCAGGTGAAGGATCGAGAAGTTCTCTGGTAACATCCGAATTGAAATACTCTCCTCCCCGGTAGATTAATTTAACTGCAAAAAGCAGTTCGTGTGCTGGGATGGTTTTCAGCATATATCCCTTTACCCCCATTTCAATAAATCTCCTGATCAGGGCATTTTCCTGGTGCATGGTCAGAATTGTTGTTTTAATATCGGGGTAAGTTTCAATTATTGTCCGGGCGCATTCAATGCCATTCATCACCGGCATATCAATATCGAGCAGCACAATATCAGCTTTTGTGTTTTCCAGGATAGCCAGAACTTCAGCTCCGTTAAATGCGATTCCCACGATATTTATCTCCGGATCACCTTCCAGAATATGTAAAAGACCATCAACCATGATCTTATGATCATCAGCTATAAGCACATTAATCATCCTGTCGTATAGGTATTTTAACAGTAACAGTTGCTCCCCCGCTTGTATTGTTCTCAAATAATACAGAACCTTTAAGGGTTTCTGCTCTGCTTTTTATGTTCATCAACCCAATTCCCTTATTCCTGAAATCCCCGGAAAAGCCCTTGCCATCGTCATCCATAATTAAAACAATACTACCACTGGTCTGTAGCAATTGTATGCTGACATTCCCGGCTCCGCTATGCTTGATAACGTTGTTCACCAGTTCCTGTGATATCCTGAATAAAGCCAGTTCGATTTTTTCAGGAAGTCGCCCAACAATTCCAAAATGCTCAAATACATATTTAATCTCCACATGTCTGAAAGTCTTTGGAAACATATCTTCCAATGCGGCCACTATGCCAAGTTCACTGATAGCTTTTGGCATCATCTGGTGCGATACTTCCCTGAGTTCACCTGAGGCTTCTTCAAGGGAATGCAACAAGAATGACTCTTCAGTGTCACTCTCTCTCTTTTCACCTGCCAGCCTTCTCCAACCCAGGATTACCCCTGCCAATTCCTGGACAATGCCGTCGTGCAGTTCTTTGGCAATACGCTTCCTTTCTTCTTCCTGGGCGGCAAAAACAGCCTCCAGACCTTTCTCCTTTTCCAGGATCAAAGCCCGGTCGATGGCAGCCTGCGACCTTCTTCTATTTCGCTGTATAACAAACAACCCGAGGAAAACCAGTGCCAACGATCCCAGGCTCAGCCCGGTAATGGTACGGTTCCTTTTAGCGACTTTCAGCTCAGCCTCTGCCCCTTTTTGTCCAAGCAAAGCAATTTCCTTATCTTTTTTCTCCGTTTCGTATTTCGCCTGGATTTCGGCAATTATTTCATCCCTTTCTATATCATAAATGCTGTCGTGGATTTCTATCCTTCGTAATAGATTGGAGTATGCGAGCCTGTCTCTTCCCGTTTCATGGTAAAGCCGCCCGAGATTGCCATAAATCTTATACAGGATGTTTCTGGCATCAGCTTTCTTTGCATAATCCAGGGCTTCCAGGAGGTACTTCTCTGATGAAGCCAGATCCCCGGAATTTTTATAAAGATCCGCCAGATTGTATAATGAAGAGGCACAACGCCCCAAATTACCAAGGTCCTTATATCTCTCCACGGAAGCAAAGTAATACTTAAAGGCAGAATCGATCCGGTAATCAGCCTGGTACATGCTTGCCAGATTATTGAAAGTAATGGCCAGGCCGTAATTGTCGTGGATCGACCGCTGAATAACAACAGCACGATAAGCATAAAAATAAGCAGAGTCCTTGCTTCCCGTTTCATCGTGCAGCCTTGAAATATTGGAGTAAGATGCTCCAATACCGTAATGGTCACCCATCGCCAAACGTTTTTTCAACGAACGACGATGGTAATCCAACGCTTCCACCAACCTGTCCTGCTCCCATAATATCAACCCGATATTGTTCAGGGTATTGGCAATACCACGCTGATTATCCAACTCTTCAAACAAAAGAAGAGAACTGTTGTAAAAATCTATTGCTTTATCATACTCCCCTTTATTCCAGTAAATCAAACCAATATTGTTCAGAGCCGAAGCTTCGATGGTCTTATCACCGGCTTCCCCGGCTAAAAAAAGCGCTCTTTCGTAACTTATCAGGGCACTGTCCCATCTGTTTGTAACATCATAAATGATCCCCTGGATATTAAAAGATTTGGCAAGTATGGTGTTATCCTTAATTCTTTCGCCGATTTCCCTGGCTTGCATTATAAATTTGTTCGCCGAATCGGGGTAAGAATAATATAGCTGCATGGAAGCTTTACAGAGCAAGACTGCTTTGGTCGAATCATCAGTGGTTTGCTGAATTTCGCTTAAAAGGCTGTCTAAAGGCTGGGATGAAAGTTGACAGCCTGCCATGAGAATTATTACAGATATGATCACGCATCCTTTCATCATTCATTCATTGAAAAAATTTACCGAATCGTGACAGGTTTGCAATAGCAAAGCTGTTTAGATTCAGTTATACTTCGGCAGATTGATATGCAATATACGATTTATAATCGAAGTCTGGAGCTTCGCATTAAAATCTGTTCGCGTTTTTAGCATAAATCAATATATTTACTGAACATTGGCAGGATATTCTGCGCAACCAAAAATCACAACTTATGAAACCCACATTACTGCTTTCTATCCTCATTTCCTGTTGTTTTCATTCATTCTCACAAAACACAGACCTTTCATACAAACTTGAAAAAGGCTCAGATTATAAACTTTCAACCACCACGAACATTACGATCAACCAGGAAGTTAACGGGCAATTAATGAAGATGGACATGAAGCTGGAAAGTGTATTGAATTTCTTTATAAAAGATATTCAAAATGAGGAGTACATGCTTGAGGTAAAATACGAGCGTCTTGAAATGGAAAACACTGTCAGGGATCAGACTATGAGATACAATTCTGATTCAGATAATGAATATGATCTTTTGTCGAAAACACTTTCCGAAATGACAGAAAATTCATTTTCCTGCAGTATGACGAAGGATGGCAAAATGAGCTACTCATCCGGTTTTGATGATATTCTGGAAAATATCCTGGATAGTCTGGCAGGGATCTCTCCCAATGAAAAATCACAACTTGAACTGCAACTTAAGAAAGCATTTGGTAGCGAGGCTTTTAAAAAATCTATTGAGACCGCATTGCATATTTATCCGGATAGCCCCGTTCGTTTAAACGAAAGATGGTGGATTGAATCAACCATAGGAGCAGATATGATAACGGGTAGAATGGAAGGCGATTACATACTGCTTGAAGAAGGGGATGAATATTATAAGATCAATGGTAACTCATGGTTCAGGACAAACACAGATTCAACCTTTAACTTTTTTGGAATGGCGGCAAGAAGCGACCTTGAGGTTGAGTATGCCACTGCAATAAAGGTGAATAAAATTAATGGCTGGATCATACAAACCCACACAGAATACTCATTTGAAGGGGAAATTATGATCAATCCAAACGCTCAGTTACCCGATGGCATGAAAATACCATTCAGGATGAAAGCCACGATGGAAATAAAGTAACCTTCCAACTTTCTGCCTGACAAGGCGATGGCTGTTTAGCAGTCAGTAGATTCATTTAGAATCATTTGGCAAATCCATCCCCTCCATCCACGGAGCCCCGGCTTCCTGCAGCGCTTTAAGCAATGCCGGTATTCTGTTATTACTGATCTCCTCCAGTTCGGATTTCACGGCAGCAAACTCTTTCTTTCCCATTTCCAGGCTTTCCTTCATCGATTTTGTCGGGCCATAGGTGCTTCCCGTTCCGCCCATGGCAAAATACAGGCGGGTGTTGATATTGGGTGGCGACTGCTCTCCGATTTCCTGTTTCGATTTGTTCCCGTACATCTTTTCTTCCAGGTCGAGTAGATCGGCACGTAGCTTATGAAGTTTTTGTTCAAGATCTCCGGGCACAACTTCAGCACGTGTCAGTGCATCCTGCATTTTCTCTGTTTTCTTCATCGAGTTTTCCAGGATGATGGATGCAGCGCCGGCAGCCTTACGTAATTCTCTTACTTCCAGGGTAAAGGCAATGATCTCATCTTCCGAAGCTCCCTGCAGGCCCCCTTTACGCATCCTGACTACCTCAAACTCCACAGGGCCGCCAAGTTCTGTAACCACCCCGTTGACCTGCTTTGCCATGCTAACGGTATACTGTCCCGGTACAACCATCAATCCTGAAGACCAGGCGTCATTTCTTTCCGAATGTATGTCGATGGCACGGGCCGCGGAATAACGCAGATCCCAGTCGACACGGTGAAAGCCTTTGCTTGTTGGGCCTTCCAGTTTCCTGATCACATTGCTCTCCGCATCTTTAACCGTGAGAATAATAAGCGGTTTCTCTTCCCTTCGCTCGGCCTCAACCTCTTCCCATCCCGGAAAAACAACAGCTTCCTTGTTTTTCTTTTGCTTCGACTCTTTCACCTGGCGCATGTCTTTCCTGGTTTGGTAAGATTCTTTCAGGTAATAGGTAAAAACGGCGCCATAGTCAGGATTGGGGGCGGTAAAAAAAGTAGCCCCCTGCGACCAGTTGCCATATCTGGGAATATACCACCATGCATCCCTGACCGGGAAAAGGGTGGCTTCTTGTTTTAACTGTTCATCAGAGACTTCGCGCAGGACGCTGTAGTCATCAAAAACATAGAACCCCCTTCCGAAAGATGCGCCCACCAGGTCGTTTTCCCTTTTCTGTATGGCCAGGTCGCGGAAGGAGATGGTCGGCACGCCGCCCTTCAGCCTGATCCACTTCTCACCGGCATCAACCGTGAAACAGATACCAAATTCCGTAGCCAGGAAGAAGAGTTCCGGCTTTTCGTGATCCTGGACGATCCGCCAGAGCAATGTCTTTTCCGGGAGGTTGCCTTTCATGGATTTCCAGGATTTGCCCCTGTCGGTGCTTTTCATGAGATATGGGTTGAGATCGCAGAATTTGTGATTATCAAGCACAACATACACGGTATTGACATCAAACAGATCCGCTTTGATATCGTTAACGAAAGCCGTTGCAGGAATGCCAGGCATGCTACCCACCTCGATCTTTCTCCATTCCCCTGTTTCCGGCTCTTTAACCTGTATCAGTCCGTCGTCGGTTCCGGCATAGATCAGTCCTTCCCGGACAGGCGACTCCGCCAGGGAAGTGATGGTATTGTAATCCGACATGGCATCCATATCCCAGGCTTCATCCCAGCCCTGTGTCTGTTCCATGATGGGTAAGGTCAGCCTTTCCTGGTCGCGGGTAAGGTCGCCGGAGATGGCTGTCCAGGAATCGCCCCTGTCATCGGAACGCCACACACGCTGCGAAGCAAAATAGATCGTTGTTGGTGAATGAGGGCTGACCAGGATGGGTGAATCCCAGTTAAAGCGTTCTGCATCTTCCCCTTCGCCGGGCTGCGGGCGGATATCAACGGTTTCTCCCGTAATCATATCTCTCCGCACAAGGTATCCCTGCTGCGACTGTGCATAAACGATATCAGGATTTCCTGGTTCGGTGGCCGTCTGATGGCCATCACCCCCGTTGATGATGAACCAGTCCTGGTTGCTGATGCCATCGCTTTTGTCGGTACGGGATGGCCCGCCCTGGGAACCATTGTCCTGGGTGCCTCCGTAAATGAAATAAAACGGCTCCGAATCATCAACGCTGACCTTATAAAACTGCGTAAGCGGGAGGTTCGGGATATATTTCCAGTTCTTTGTGTCGTCGAAGGTTTCGTACAATCCGCCGTCGGTCCCGACAAGCATATAATCCGGGTCCGTTTTGCTGAAAGCGATGGCATGGTTGTCGGAGTGCTTCTTGCTTTCGTTCATATTCTTAAAGGTCTTCCCTCCGTCGTCCGACACCTGCATCCACACATCCACCAGGAAGATCTTATCAAATACATGGGGATGTGCAAAGAGCTCCTGGTAATAATGCGGTCCGGTGGCGCCTGCGACGGCATCCGACATTTTCTTCCAGGAAGCCCCGCGGTCATCCGAACGGTAAACGCCGCCGGTACGCCGGTTCAGCTCGATAGCGGCATACAGGACATCAGGTTTTAGCGGAGAGATGGCCAGGCCGATCTTACCCATGTTCGACCCGGGAAGCCCTGACTTCAGCTTTTCCCAGGTCTCTCCCCCATCAACGGATTTATGGATACCCGATCCCGGGCCTCCGCTGATATAGGCCGCCACGTTGCGGTGTCGTTGCCAGGTTGCAGCATACAGGACATCCGGATCACGCGGATCGATAACGATATCCGTCACACCGGTCCATTCCTCATCGCCAAGGGTCTTCTTCCATGTCTTGCCCCCATCGGCAGATTTGTACAACCCTCGTTCACCTCCCTTGTTCCAGAGCGGTCCCTGTGCAGCAACCCAGATGACATCTGAGTTTTCAGGATGAACGATGATCTTTGAGATATGTTGGGACTCTTTAAGTCCCATGTTCTTCCAGGAAGAACCGCCGTCATCACTGCGGTATATCCCGTCGCCATAGCCTACATGCCGTCCGCCGATGTTTTCGCCGGTACCAACCCAAACCGTGTGCGGATTGTTCGGATCGATGGTCACACAGCCGATGGAATAGGATTTCTCCCCATCAAATATTGGCTCCCAGGTGGTTCCTGAATTAGCGGTTTTCCAGACCCCGCCGGAACCGACGGCGACATACCAGATATTCTCATTTTCAGGATGTATGGCGATATCGGCGATACGCCCGGATTTGAATGCCGGCCCGATGCTTCGCAGCTTCAGTCCTGAGAAGGTTTTGTCGTTCAAAAGGCTTGTATCGGCTTTCTTTTGCGAGAAGCAAAGAAGCGAAACGGAAAGTATGGTCATTAATAAGATGATCCTGGGGATTGATTTTTTCATGGTCATATTTTTTTGTCATGACTAAGTTATGAAAAATTCTTGCAACATTGAGTGCCAGCCAGATTGTTGATGCCTTTATCACATCAGTCGGGCAGACCGGATACCTGATTAATTACATGGGAAGCAATGCATATATTACAAAAATGTTGATTGACGGCGTTTCCAGCGCCATCCAGGATCAAGCCTCTGTCAATTGCAGTTTTACGAGTGCCGGTGGTACGGTTGTCCAGCATTCAACAAGCGCCCTGAGCCCGGATGATCAATATTTGTTGTTCGGTTATGAGGATCCCATCCTGGGTTCTGTGCTCAACATTGTGGATGCTCAGACCATGGAACTCCTCACTTCGGTTCCTGTGCCCGAATCCGAAATCTATGGCTATGCCTTCACCGGCGATTCCAAAAGGGTTATCACCCTGGGACAAAACCTTCAGGTTCCGATCATATTCCTGGATGGCGAAAATTCTTATATGGAACATAAATTCGATATCTATCCAGGCAGCTATTCAGGAAGTTATAACCCCATTGATGGTTTGTTTTACGTGCTGGGTGATCACTATTATATGTACAAAGTAGACCCGTTCACAGGGGAAATCCTGGAAACAATAGATATGGACATTCCCGGAAGTACAAACTACCGGGTTGCCATCGATCAGCAGGGGGTCCCTTTGGTACTTACCTCATCATCCATGGAATATGATGGCATATCCTATCCGATGCCGGGTATTTCCTCTGAGTTGATTTACAACCAGGATTATGACCTGTTCATCAGCCCGGTTCCCGGTCCGGATGTGATCTGTGTTTTCAATCCCTTACAGGTAGGAATTCAAACTTATTATCCAGGTAAGGAAAGTGACGTTTTCGTCTTTCCCAATCCTGCAAAGGATATGGTCAGCATCCGGTCGGCCGGAAAAATAAAAGGAAATATCAATCTATAGAAACTGTCACTACTGTAAAGCATTACCCTCTAAAAGCCATTTGTAAACAGGTTCGATTATTACTTTTTTCCCATTATAATTAATCTCTTCTTCCTGTTCAAAGGTCAGGATGGTACCCTGATTGAGTTTATGCTCTTCGATTGCTTCACAGAGGCCTCTATACTCCCTTTCCCTGTTAACAGTATCAAGCGAATGGCATACTTGTATGGCATTGGTGATTCTTATCCCATCCTTTATTAAGAAATCACATTCGTACTTTCTTTTATGGAAATAGATATCCTTGCCCAACCGTTTGAGTTGAAGAAATACAATGTTCTCAAGCAACCTTCCTTTGTCTTCTGAAGTTCTGAACCCAAGCTGGAAAGCAAGTCCGGTATCAATGCAATACACTTTCTTTGGATTGTTAATTTGCTTTTTCAGGGAATTGTCATACCGATGGACCGTGAACAAAAGATATGAATTCTCAAAATAATAGAAAAAGTCACTGATGGTGCTGGTATTTGAAAGTCCTGTCAGTTTTCTCAGGCTGTTATAGCTGATCTCTTTGGCCAGGTTACTCATCGCATGCAATACTATTTCCCTGAGTTCCCTTTCTGCCCTTATTTTATATCTTCCAACGATATCCCTGAAAATTATATTGTTGAATAGTGCCTGAAGGTATTCAGGCTTTTTGGTTCTCACATATTCAGGAAACCCTCCTATTTCCATATATTCATAGAATTGTCTTTTTAGTTCAGCTTTCTCTTCGAGTACCAATCGTTTAACATCAAAACTCAAGCCTTTAAATAACAGGAACTCCCTGAATGAAAAAGGATACAATTCTATCATTATCGTCCTTCCCGTCAGGTAGGTTCCTAGTTCCCTGCTAAGCAGGTTTGCATTTGATCCTGTAATAAAAACCTTCATTTTTTCATTGTTCAGCCGTCTGACAAACCGCTCCCATCCGGTAACATTCTGAACTTCATCAAAAATGAAGTACTTTTTATTTCCAAATAATTCGTGAAGAAGCTCAAATAATTTACTAAAATCTTCAATCCTGAAATTGATGAAACGCTCATCATCAAAGTTCACAAAATAGCTTTCCTCAAAAAAAGCTTGCTTCAGCAAGGTAGATTTTCCACATCTTCTTACCCCGGTGATAACTGTTACAAATTCATCAAGGGCGTCCAGGTCACTTCTTCTTTCCCTTTCTATCAAAAACTCTTCATAAATTTTCCTTTGCCGGATCAATAATTCACGTAAGTCTTCAGTTTTCATACTAATTACTATTTAGTAATTTTAATCATAATTACTATTTACTATTTAGCAAAAATAATAAAATCATTTGAAATACACAAAGCCGGAGGCAAAACGATTGGGCATAGCACATTCGACCCCTTCGGGGTCGCACAAGGTTATCCCACATTCTTGCTATAAACATGTAATCCCTTCGGGATTAAGGCCGGGCGTCGATCAGATTGGAAATGAATATTATACTTACAAACCGGACCTCGAAGAGGTCCTATGTTTATAGCCAAAACAATTGGGCATAGCACATTCGACCCCTTCGGGGTCGCACAACGTTATCCCACATTCTTGCTATAAACATGTAATCCCTTCGGGATTAAGACCGGTATTCGAAGAGATTGGAAATTATCATTTCTATTACGTACCGGACCTCGAAGAAGTCCTATGTTTATAGCCAAAACGATTGGGCATAGCACATTCGACCCCTTCGGGGTCGCACAAGGTTATCCCACATTCTTGCTATAAACATGTAATCCCTTCGGGATTAAGACCTGTATTCAAAGAGATTGAAAATTATCATTTCTATTACGTACCGGACCTCGAAGAGGTCCTATGTTTATAGCCAAAACGATTGGGTATAGCACATTCGACCCCGAAGGGGTCGCACATTACTATGCCGCATTGGTGTTATAAACATGTAATCCCTTCGGGATTAAGACTGGTATTCAAAGAGATTGGAAATTATCATTTCTATTACGTATAGGACCTCGAAGAGGTCCTATGTTTATAGACCGGAACCCCATCACACCCTTCTCAAAAACACCGACAATACCACCGACAAGAAGGCCAGTCCCGTTGCAATGACAAACGTGATCCGGAATGCACCCACAATATCGTTCCCGGCTTCGAGCAACAGCCAGGTAAAGATCTGCGAGAACACCAGCACGCCCATCAGTTTCCCCAGGCTTTTGGAAACCGAGATAGCGGCCGAGCCCATGCCGTGCTTCCCGTCGGGCAGTCCCGACATACCCACAAAACTCGACACCGGGTAATACAATCCCATGGCTACGCCCAGGATTACCATGGTTATTACCAGGAACCAGGTCTGTGACTGCCCGTCCCAGAGGCAAAACATCAGCGTGCTAACGGCCAGCAACACAGTTCCCGACAAATACATCCTGTAAGAAGACAAAAAGCGGCCCACAAACCCGCTCAGCCCTGAAACAAGGACCAGTACCAGGGGTGCTATCATCATAAGGTACCCGGATTCGCGGGGTGAAAGGGACAAGCCCTCCTCGAAATAATAAGGCCTCAGGAACCTCGACCCCACGTTAATGAAAAAGAATATGAAAAAACCCGTCATGCTGAGGTTGAAATTCCTGATCCTGAAAAGGCTGAGGTCGAAGACCGGATAGCGTGTCTTCCTTTCCTGTTTTAAAAATAGCACCAGGAAAACGACGGATAAGATCAATAAGCTGGCCACGAGCGGATCGGCGATGCCCTTCCTGCGGGCAAGACCCAGTCCGAAAACCAGTAAAGCAAGAAAGACAAAACTCAGCACAGAACCGGGAATATCCAGTTTATTCCAAATGGCTCCGGATCCTTTGGATTTCTCCATTCCCAGGGCAAAAACAAACCCGGCCAAAGCCAGGGGGACATTGATCAGGAACACATAGTTCCAGCCCGGGTTTTCAACCAGGAATCCCCCGATGAACGGGCCCAGAGCGATGCCAATGCCGGTACACATCATCCATATTCCATATGATTGCTGCCTCCTGGAGAAATGAAGCCTGTGCCGGATAAGCGCCGGTCCCATCACATAAATCAACGACTGGGGAAAACCCTGTAAAATCCTGAATGCCAGTATCCACTCGAAATCCTTTACGACGAAGCAAAGGAATGTCAGCACCATGAAGGAAGCATTACCCATCAGAAGCAGTTTCCTGGGACCGGCAAGCTCGGTCAGCCGTCCTGAGATCATTGAAAAGCCGCTTGAAGTAAGCATGGGGAGGATGAGCAGCCATGACACCTCCGCGGGTTCCATATCAAAGAAAGCCCCGATGGTCGGCAGGGCGATATTGATGGCGCTGAGATCCATCAATACAAGCAGGGCACCAATGTAAACCGAGCCCAGCATGCTGTTTTCGTGTGAAAGCTTTCCCGCAGGCATACAGAGGCTAAATTAAGGATCATTTCGGGAAAACAATCAAAGAAATAAAATATTTGGGGAGACGCAAACAGCATCTCCCCAAACGAGTCAGCGAACCTTTACCATCTTAATTTCACCATGCGCATTTCCTGCGTGAATACGGCAAATGTATATTCCCGGGGCTGCATTTTTCCCCCGGGTTGTCGATCCATCCCAGAAAATTTGCTGACTACCTGCATGATGAATACCTTCTGTTAAATTCCTCACCAACCTGCCATGGACGTCAAAAACCGCGACATGCAGGTAAGATGTTTGATTCAGATGAAACTGTATCTCTGCTCCTGAATCAAAAGGATTTGGAAAAACCTGCAAGTCAAGGATATTCAAACCAGAACCATCATTATCGTAAATGCTCACGGGATTGTCGAGGTGTTTACCCTGGCACCATTGGGCGCCGTTGCGTGTGCAATTATTTCCATGGCCTGTCAGGTCAACCGCTTCCGGTCCGGCTCCTTCATTAAATTTCCAGTATCCCAGGAGACCGCTTTCATTACCAATGAGATAATGATCCATGTGGGTTTCGACCTCTTCCTGCGACCGGATTGACTCCCACACCCTGGCTTCATCGATGATGCCGTTGAAGGAACTGTAGGGCATGGTTGCTGATTTACCAATGATAAGTTGTTTGTCAGCATTATGTATGACCGGGCCGTTGGGAGGATTGATTATGGTAAGGGTTTGCGCTTCCCCGTTGATGTACATAGTAACAAGGCCCGCCGCATCGTAGGTAACTGCAATATGCTGCCATTGGCCGGTTTTGATGGACCCTGCGGGGGTACATATCCTGCTGGTTGCTTTGCTGTTATGCTCCATTTCGAGCACGAGGCAACTATCGTTGAAAGGGGATAATGACGCGATGAGGTATATCATGAATCTGCCTTTATCGAAGATCCTTCCCATTCCCATCCCCGGGGCAGCTCCGTAGGTGGCAGGATTGATCCAAGCCTCGAGGGAAAAGGGACCACAAAGATCCAGTTCCGGGGTAGCCTCACACCAGGCAAAGCTGCCGCTGCCATTAAATTCCAGGGCGCTTTCCCCGTCAAAAACAGCAATATAATCTTCGTAAACAACCATCCTGCTCAGCGAATCTGTTCTTACCTCGAGGCTTACGGTATATTTTCCCGGGTTTTCAAAAATCCAGGAAGGATTTTCCTCATTGGAATCAACAATACCATCATGATCAAAATCCCATGCGCGATAAACTATGGGGAAAGGGAAAACAGAGTTATCCGTAAAGCTTACCTGAAGCGGAATATGCCCTGAGAGCGGAGTACCTTCAAAGCGGGCGCCGTATTGTTCGTTCTCCCACCAGCGGATCTCATCGGCCCCGAAGCATGCACCGATAATATCCAGGTCTCCGTCGAAGTCTATGTCAAGAATATCCGTTTTCAAAAGATCAAAGGCAGCATCGCAGAAAATGTATTCGGTGAAGTTCTGTGCCCCGTCGTTTTCAAAGATGGAAGCGATAGCTCCCTGCCAGGCAATAGCAAGGATATCAATATCGCCGTCGTTGGAAAAATCGGCCATGTTCACCGTCCTGGCCCCGTTATAATTCTCCCGGATAAGGTGATACGTAAAATTCTCGTTACCATCGTTTTGAAACCAGGCTACTTTGTCATCGCTACCACAAGCTGTGGCGGCGAAATCGACATCACCATCGCCATCGATATCGGTTGCCATAACGGAATTCGGACCAGCCCATCCTGTGAATATCTCATGTTCAGTAAAAGTCATGAAACCATCATTTTCAAACCATACGATTTGTCCGGCTTTAGCCGTGGCGATCACATCCATGTCCCCGTCTTCGTCGAGATCGGTGGCTGTGGCATAATTCGCTTTATCCCAGTTATCTTTCAGGATATGTTCGGTAAAATTCTGATTACCATCATTTTCAAACCAGGAAATAATATCTCCGCCGCAGGCTGTGGCCAGCACATCGGTATCACCGTCTCCGTCCATGTCCAGGTCGATGCCTTCCAGATGGTCCCGGGTGAAGACATAACTGGCCCCGGTCCAGTTATCAACAAGAATATGTTCGGTGAAATTTCCCGACCCGTCATTCTCAAACCAGGAAATCCTGTTTGCATTATAAGCAGTGGCTACAACATCCATATCATTATCACCATCAAAATCGGCAATATCGAGAGCTCTGGCTCCCGGAAAATCTTCCGTGATCATATGCCGGATGAACTGTTGTGTTCCATCATTTTCGAACCATCCAACATGGCCACTGTCGGATGCCGTTATGGCAAAGTCGAAGTATCCGTCATTGTTGAAGTCTGCCGCAGCCAGCGAACAGGCCCCACCAAATTCCTTGCGGATCAGGTTTTCGGTTAACTCTAACTGAGAAAACAAAACTGCAGGATGCAGGATCAGGAAAGCAGCAACAGGGAGTAACAAATACTTTTTCATACTTAAAAATTTAAAATTTACTTCAAAAGTATCCTGCATCCCGGAGAAATGAGTCCTGTTTGATCGGTCGGGACAACAACTTATCCAACCTGCGATACATACTATCCGTTAATCCGCTTGTGCAAAATGCAGATTCATAAAACATTTCACATGGAATAGCTTTACTTTTGATTCATGGATAATCCCGTAAAATACATCGCATTGCTGGGCATGGGCCAGGTAGTGTTGTTTATTGTCCTTATCCTTTTCAAAAAGAAAAAACAGGTAAAGGACTACCTTTTGGCATTAACCCTGCTTATGATCGGAGCCGAGCTTTTCTATCGATTTACCGGCACACCGATCACCGGTCAGGCAGACAACCGCATCATAGTGCTGGACCTTGTTTATTGGGCCATCCTGGGACCGGCAACTTTACTATACATTGATTTTCTGGTTCATCCTGATTTGCGCTTCCGCCGTAAACACCTTTTTCATCTGGCGCCACTGATTATCATCATGATACCATATACCCGATATCTGATATCAGGAAATACACAGGATCCGTTTTTCCTTTATGCCACCCGGAGTGATCTTTTTAATATCGTGATGGTATATATTTGGGACTGGATTACACCCTTCTACCTAATTGCGACATTATTCAGGATCCGGACTTATCGCAAAGAAGTATATTCATTCTTTTCAAATATCAGGAAGAAGGACTTAAGATGGGCCTTTTATCTGACAGGAGGCTTAATGATCTATTTCCTGGTTGCTTTTCTTTTATTATATCTTGGAGAATTCGGTCTTATTAACTTTCCATATTCTACGGCAACGATTTCAGTGATAGTATTGGAGGTATACGTTCTTGGGGTGGGCATTTACGGTTACAGGCAGGAAGGGATTTTCAGCGAATATAACCAGACAGGATCAATCAATCCGGGATTGGTATCAAAAATAAACGCAGAAAATATTAACGGGAAAAAATATGAACGTTCGGGGTTAAACGACATAGAAGGCCAGGAAATAGCCCAACAGCTAAAAGTCCTCATGCGGACTGAAAAGCCCTTCATCAACTGTGATCTCAACATTAATGATCTTGCAGAAAAGCTGGATACATCATTCCATAAACTCTCCCAGGTGATCAATGAAAATTTCCATCAGAATTTCTACGAGTTTGTAAATTCTTACCGTATTGAGGAAGTAAAAAAATACCTGAACGATCCTGATTATGATCACCTGAAGATCATATCTCTGGCCTGGGATTGCGGATTTAACTCCAAATCGGCCTTCTACAATGCTTTCAGGAAGATCACCGGAGAAACGCCAACGGAATACCGGAGCAGGGTTCAGAAAGAGACATACAGGATTGGGGCATAATCGCTATAACCATAAAGTTTATCTATTATTTCCATAACACTCGTTGCAAAATTCTGAAAATTCATTTGTCAAAAAATAATCTTACCGGAAACCTGATATTCTGTAATTTCGGCGCAATAAATAAAAAAAACATTTAACTATTTGTTCTATGTCGGAAAAAATCCTAGTTATCGGAGGCAAAGGCATGTTAGGACGGCCAGTTGCAGAAAAACTGAAAGAAGCCGGTCATGATGTAAGGCTTTTTTCACGTTCAGTTTCAGAAAAGGAAGGATTTGAGGTTTACCGGGGAGATTTCTTCAATCCGGCCGATCTTGAAGGTGCTATGAAGGGTTGCACCGCCATCCACACCAATCTCGCAAAAGTTGATGAAGAAGCTGCCATGAAGCAAATAGTTGCTGCAGCAAGGAAAGCCGGGATCAACACAATATCGGGTATTTCCGGGGCATCCGTTTGCGAAGAGAATCGTTGGTTTTTCATGACTGAAAAGAAATACCAGGCAGAGCTGGCGCTAATCAACAGCGGGATACCCTACATGATCTTTCGTCCAACCTGGTTCTTCGAATCCCTTGAGTTGATGGTCAGAAATGGCAAAGCCATGATGATTGGCAAGCAACCCCACCCCTACCGTTGGGTGGCCGCCGATGATTATGCCAGGATGGTTGCGGCAGCTTACGCAAAACCTGAAGCCAGAAACAACATTTTCTTTGTTTTCGGGCCTGAATATCACAAAATGCGCGACCTGCTGGTAGAATATGTCGGTAAGGTCCATCCTGAAATAAAAAAAGTATCGGACATTCCCTTATGGATGATGAAACTGATCGGAACCTTAACAGGGAAAAAAGAAATGAAAATGGTAGCCTTGCTTTATGGCTACTTCGAGAAAGCCAGGGAACAGGGGGATCCAACTTTTACCGATAAATTGCTGGGCAAACCGGAAACAACGTTTAAGAAGTGGCTGGAGAAGAAGGTATAGCTTAAAATTGACGACACAGTCATATAAAAAGGGACTCCATCCCGTAGGATGGAGTCCCTTTTATATAATCAATAAAGATATAACCTCTTCGGGATTAAAAAACGGATTCAATTGGATGGAAAATGATTATGATTTTGGCGAACCAGACCTTGGAGAAGTCTTATGTTTATAAACAAAAAGTGAAGAAACAGGGAAAAGCCATTACATTCAATAGAGACTGAGAAGTGCTTGCCGTATGCTGAAAAACAATTTTAAATGGCTATATACATGGTATGATCATATGGAGCTTAACATACCCAATACAACAAATGCCATAGAAGGCCATTTTCCTGTTTTGAAGACTAAACTCAGAAATCACAATGGATTGTCCATTGAAAGGAAAAAGAAATTTATTGATGAGTTTAAATAGGCATAAAGACTGTTGAAAAAAACAGCCTACTATTTGTCTATTATACCTCCTTTTCGTAAAAATTTCAAACGGGAAAATGCAACCCGATTAACTATAATTGAGTTTAAATCTTAACGTGTCCATTTGTTCTGTAATAAGAAAAATAGGATATTGTAAAAGCCAAACAAAACCGGATAAACTTATAACTCATTCATCTTTAAGCAAAAACCAGCAATTATGAAACCAAAATCTGACTTCTTCACCCGGACTACGGTACTTCTGGCGTGGATATTTTTCTTTTCAGGATTCTCCAGTCTGATCTACCAGGTCGTATGGCAAAGGGTTTTAACCATGCATTATGGATTGGGCGCCATATCCATGACGCTGATTGTCAGCATATATATGTTTGGATTGGGTATCGGGGCATTGATTGGCGGATATCTCGCCGAAAGAGTTCGAAAGAAAATACTTCTTTATTTTTTCATAGAACTTCTGATAGGCGTTTTTGGTATCATCAGCCTTCCCTTTCTGAAATTACTGGGTATTTATACAGCAGGAAGCAGTTATCCGCTGGTTTCGGTTTATGTTTTTCTATTTCTGAGCATTCCTACCCTTTTGATGGGAATTACCTTGCCTCTCCTCACAAAGATTTTCAATTCCTATATACAGAACTTCCTCAACAGTGTAAGTTTCCTTTATTTCATCAATACCCTGGGGGCAGCATTTGGTGCGTTGATAACGAGTTATGTGATCATCTCATTGTTTGGACTTGATACCGGAGTGTATATTGCTGTAATTATAAACCTAATTCTGGCCGGATTAATTTTTGTCATAAACAGGAAATCAGCACCGGCAGCCGCAAAGCCCGTATTGCAGGAGCAAAAGGAATCGGAATACAAGCCCCTCAACCGTTACCTGGTGTATTCCCTTGTTTTTGTGACAGGCTTCCTTGCGATTGGATATGAGATCATTTGGTTCAGGGTTGTTGGGATTTTTGTAAAAGCATCTCCTTATGTTTTCTCTTCCGTGCTGGCAGTATATTTGTTCGGTATTGCACTGGGAAGCTATTTTATGAACCGGTTTATCCGGAAAAGGACCATTGACCGCAGAAATGTCTTCTTCCTCATACAATTCCTCATAGGAGCCTTTGTGCTGGCAGCTTTCCTGGGGTATTATTATCTGACAAGATATACCGGTTTTGAAATACTTACAAGATTATCGTTTACGAACCTCTATCATCCGGATCCCAATCTGCCTTCGACAGAATCATTGAGAGCATTCTTCCTGGGATTATACAAGCTTTTTGATATTTTCTTCTGGGCAGGGATATTCGTGCTGATACCTACTCTACTTATGGGAGCAAGCTTTCCGTTAATATCCTCCCTGGCACTGGAAAGACCTGACAGAGAAGGGTCTACTATCGGACGAGTATATTTTTTCAACATTGTGGGAAATGTTTTGGGTGGTATTCTGACCGGTTTCGTTATCCTGCCAGCATTCAGCAGTGAAACAACCATCCTGGCATTTATTATCGTCGGTATCCTTTTTGGTTTGTTCATAAACCGATACAGACAAAAGCAATTGCGCACGGTTGTGCGTGTAGCCGTTGTAGCAGTGCTTATCGTTTCCGGTATTCTTTTCATGCCTGGTCCCGGGCAACTTTACAAAACCATTCATGTACAGCTTGAAAACAATTATGAAACCTACCTGGAGGAAGGAATTGACGGCGTAGTGATTACGTTTGTCAAAGGAGATAGCATGGTAAATTACATCAACGGGATACAACATGGCTGGAGGCCATTGTATAGCTACCATTTTGAAGCCGGGGAGGCAATTTTCTATTCAAAAAAGGTGGAAAATGTCCTGGTAATTGGTTTCGGCAACGGTACCATCACGGAGATAGTCCTGGAAATGCCAAATCTGAAAAAAGTAACATCCATAGAGATCAATCATGCTCTGATAAAGAATCTGAATAAAATGGAGTTTTTCAGGGAGATGTTCGCGGATCCCAGGCTGGAACTTGTTGTGGATGATGGCAGGCGTTACCTGTTAAATTCCAATGAGACCTTTGACCTGATCCTGATCGATCCTTTAAGAACAAGGACTGCATACAGCAATAACCTTTACTCCGATTATTTTTTCAGGGAGATCAGCGATCATCTTACTCCTGATGGTATCTTTATGGCGTGGATGGATGAGTTCCGGGTAATGCCTAAAACCATAGCTACAGCCTTTAAATACGTAAGGCAATACGACTTTTTCTGCCTGGCCTCAAACAGCCCGTTCGAGTTGAATGAAGAAATGAAGAATATACTTATGAGCCGTTTCACCGAGGAAGAAAAAAGCGGCAGGGCAGAATATGAAGGATGTTACCTGGGCGATCAGGACTATATTAAATCCATTACCGTTGGTTATCCAATAAACAGGGAATGGAAACCGGTTGGAGAATATTATCTTGGATTGAAAATCAGGGAAAGCCTGCTTAATAAATAACTATATCAGAAGTAACCAGGAAGAATACCAGCATGTATGAAAACCATCGTAGAGCTTTTTGAAAATCAGGCTAAACAGCATCCTGATCGGATTGCTTTACATTTTTACGGACAGGAAATAACATTCGGTGAGCTTGAGGCTGAATCGGCGAAAATAGCCCGGCGGCTCAGGCAGGAAGGGGTTGGTAAAGACAGTATTGTTGGTCTTTTTATCGACAGGTCCCCGGAGATGATCACCGGCATCTTTGGCATCTTAAGGGCCGGAGGAGCCTATCTGCCCATAGATCCTGCTTATCCCCCCGAAAGAAGGAACCTGATCATTGCCAACTCCGGCACAGGAACTATCCTTACCTCAGAAAAACACAGAAATTCGTTGCCAGAAGGATCTTTTAAAGTTCTTACTTTCGGGGATATCAGTTTAACGGCGCAGCAAGCAGATGATCCAGCCACAAGGGTTAATGTCATGCCGGATGATCTGGCATATGTCATTTACACATCAGGTTCTACGGGCATTCCCAAGGGTGTTATGATCGAACACCGGGCGCTGATGACCCTTCTGGAGGGTTTCAACACGGTTGCTCCCCCCGGAGACGCGGAGGTCTGCTTGTCTGTGACTCCCTTTACCTTCGATGTTTCTGTATGGGAATTCTTCATATCAATACCTTTCGGCGGAAGCCTGCATCTTTTACAGACAGAAGACCTGATCAACGTTCAGGATTTTGCTGATTACCTTTTCAGGAACCGTATCCAATGCGCCTATTTTCCTCCCTCCATCCTTTCGGAACTGGTTAATGCCATGGAAAAGCGGGAAGAGCTGTTCCCGCTCCGCCGCTTGCTGGTGGGTGTTGAACCCATTCGTCAAAGCATCCTGCAAAGAATCAGGGATAAATCGGAAGATCTGATAGTGATCAACGGCTACGGACCCACAGAAACTACTATTTGCGCCACTTTTTACAAATTTGAACACGCAACGGAGCCGGATCGCAGGACACCCATTGGAAAGGCTGTTCCCGGCTATGAGGTAACCCTGGCAGACGAAAATTTCCATAAAGCCGGCCCCGGGGAGAGCGGGCAGATCGTCATCGGCGGACCCGGCCTTGCCCGTGGGTACCTGCACGACCCGGAGCTGACAGACAGGAAATTTATCCAGGATCCTTTCCGTGCAGATCCATCGGCACGTATTTACCTGACAGGCGACACAGGCCGCTATCTGGAAGACGGGAACATTGAGTTTGCCGGACGTAACGATTTCCAGGTGAAGATACGCGGATACAGGGTGGAATTGGGTGACATTGAAGCTGTTGTTGAAAAACACCCACTGATCACCGATAATGCCGTCATCGATTTTGATGACGGCCATGTGAAAAAACTCAGATTATTCTACACCACACGGGATAACAAAGCATTGCCGGCATCAGAATTGAGAAGCTTTATCAGCCATTATCTTCCAGGATATATGGTTCCGGCATACTACCGTCAGTTGGAAAAATTTCCCAGGACCAGCGCGGGCAAGACAGACAGAAAGGCATTGAAGGAAATGACATTTGAGAATCTGCCGGACAGCCATCATGTGCCACCCTCCAATGAAGCCGAACAGAAACTACAGAACATCTGGGCTTCCGTCCTGGATATGAATACTATCAGCACAGATGCCGGCTTTGCCACGCTTGGCGGGGACTCCATCCAGGCAGCCATGATCATTTCCAGGATATCCGAAACATTTGGAATATCCCTGAACGTGCAGGAATTTTACGAGCATTCAAGCATAAAAGAAACAGCCACAATCCTGAACAGCAAGTCTGCTCATGAACGGCAGGTGATCCCGGCCATACCGCGCAACCTTCCCTCCTACCCCCTGTCGGTGACCCAGCAGGAACTCTGGTTCCTCCACCAGATGGACGAAGGCAGGATATCGCACAATATCGTCCTGCAAATAAAGATTGAAGGTACCCTGAATCGTGAAATTCTCAGGAAATCAATCCAAATCATTATCAGGCGCTTTGAGGACCTGAGGACATCATTCCCGGTACAGGACGGATTACCCGTTCAGGTCATCCACGAAGACAGCCCGCTGGATTTACCGTTCAGCGATCTGCATCATGATCCTTTGAATCATGCCAAAACCCAAAAGATCCTGGATGAGCTGGCTCATCACATATTTGACCTGGAACTTTGCCCTCTATATAGGTTCCACCTGGTCAGAATGGAAGAAGAACTGTATTACCTTAATTTTTCCATACATCATATCATTTTCGACGGATGGTCGATGGGAGTGCTTTTCAGAGCTTTGAAGGAAATTTACAGTTCGGTCGCTGATGGCACACAAGCCCTGTCCGGTCAACTCAGGATACAAAACGTGGATTATGCAGAGTGGCAATGGAATGAATATCGTTCGGGACATATGGGGCCGGAAAAAGAATACTGGGAGCGTGTCCTTACACCCAGACCGGACCCGGCAGGACTTTTCAGGAATAAATCCCGCAGGGAAGGTCCCGGTTCAGGAAAAAGATATTGGTGGATCATCCCGGAAGAAGTATCCGGTCAGGTTTCCAAACTGGCTGCCCGTTATCAAACCAGTCCTTTCATTACCCTGCTGAGTGTTTACTTTATTCTCCTGCATAAATACCTCAACGAAGATCGCATCCTTGTCGGAACGCCCTATGCAAACCGGAAACCCTCAGAGACCGAGGATCTGATCGGTTATTTTACCAACATGATCTCGCTTGTGGGTGAAATCAAACCGGGTATGGGTTTCGAAGAATTTTTACAGGAAGTCCATAAAGCAGGTATGGGAGCGTATTCAAATACCGCCTATCCTTTCGGACAACTGGTAAAAGACCTGGGCATCAGAACAGAAAACAACGTACACCCGGTTTTCCAGGCCCTGTTTATCATGCAGAACTGGTACAATCCTGAAATGGAGTTTTCAGGATTGAAGGTTTTGCAAAAAGAAATGGGAAACCGTAGTTCCAAGTTCGATCTTACGCTGAACATAGAAAAGGTTAAGGAAGGATTGGAATGTTGGATGGAGTATGACACTTCCCTGTTCCAGGAAACAGAAATCAAAGATCTGTCCGAAGGGTTCAACAGGCTGTTGGGAGCAGTTCTGATCAATCCCCTGTCCGCGATTAAGGAGCTAGAGTCAGGCATAGAAAGTCTATCTGTAAATACCTGTTATCTGATGGGCGACGGCAACACCCTTAACCTGTGTGCCGCCACCCTGCTCCGGCAAGGATGGAAGATCAACGGTATCATTTCTTCCGATCCCGATACGGTGGTTTGGGCCAGGATGCATAACACCGCTATCCTATCCCCCCGCAAAGATATTACCAACATCCTGAAAGACAAACAATTCGATTATCTTTTCAGCATAAACAACTCTTATATTATCCCCGGGGAGCTGATACAGGTACCGGAAAAAGGATGCATCAACTATCACAATTCGTTACTGCCGTTAAATGCAGGGTTGTTTGCATCCCATTACGCCATCCGGAACGGGGAAGCATTTCACGGGATCACCTGGCATTATGTGATCAGCGAAATAGATGCAGGGGACATACTGATACAAAAATCATTTCCTGTAAATGACCGGGATGTTGCCTCCTCGCTTGACCTGAGAAGCTTTGAACTGGCCGTCAGCAGCTTCGAAGAGCTGATCAACGGCCTTACGGAAGGAACACTTGTTCCGCAGAGGCAGGACCTCTCTCTGAGAACTTACCACGGCAAATACGAACGGCCTGACAATGCCTGTGTTATATCCTGGAACCAAACGGCAGAGCAGATCGATGCCCTTTACCGCTCCCTGACGTTCCGCGGGAAATTCGACAACGACCTGGGAACGCCCAAGCTTTGGAAAGAGAACAATTTGTTTATCATTGAAAAACTCAGGATATCGGAGCATGCCAGGGGCAAATATCCCGGAATGATTACCGGTTGCGATCACGGTGAGATAACCATAGGCACACAAACCAGGGATATTATCATTGAAAAGATCAGAACCATCGACGGGGAGCCCTTGGTAATGGAAGATTTTTGCAGGCCGGCCGGGGTTAGACCTGCCGGGAGGATGCCTGAAATCCCCAAGCCCGATAGTGTTTTGCTTACCGCAACCTATCGTGAGTCAGCCCGGAAAGAACCATACTGGATAAGGCAACTGGCGCGGGCAGAGAGGTTTCAATTCCCGCTGGAAGATGGATCTCTTGATGAGATCATCCTGGAGACAGGAAAAGACAATAGTGAGGAGGCATCCATTGCGCTTGTATCCGTTTTCCTGGCAAGACTTTCGGGAAACCCTTCCCTGACCCTTGTCATGGACGCCGCAAGCCCCGGATCGAACCGGAAATGGATGGATATTCTTTATTCTCCGTTAGTTCCATTGAATATTAAGACCGATCCCCACATCAGCTGTTCCGAAAACATCGGGGTAATCAGCGGAATGATCCGCAGGAACAAGGAATCGTTCAGCTTTGCAAAAGACATTTATTACCGGCACCCACGCTTACAGCGGACAAGCTGGCAGGATAACTGCCGGATCCGTTACGAAAAAGGCAAAGTCATTCTACAGCTTATTTCGGAAAAGGTAAGCACCGAAAGCCGGGAGCTATTCCAGGAATGTTTTAAAGCATTTCATCTGCATCAGCAAAAGCATCCTGAAAAAATCCTGAGAGACATACCCCTTATACCGGTATCGCTTGAAAAGCTCATCCTGGAAGACTGGAACAACACGGATATGGAAGTACCTGCAGGCTTAACCTTTCCTGAGCTGTTCCGTCAAAAGGCAGAGAAAAGTCCTGATGCCATTGCCCTGCAATTCGAAGACACCATGCTCACCTACCGGGAGCTGGACGAAGCATCCGGCAGGCTGGCGCAATATCTTCTTTCGCTCGGGTTGTCGCAGCCCTTCCTGGCAGGACTGCTTATCGACCGCTCACCGGCAATGATCATCACCATCCTGGGAATACTGAAAGCAGGCGGGGCATATGTGCCGTTGGATACAAAATATCCTGCCGAAAGGATAAACCTCATCTGCGAAGAAACAGGATTCAGAATAGTATTAACAAACAGGAAATATCTTGAAAAGCTACCGGAAAGCATAAGACATATCCTGGTGGCGGAAGAGCTTATACCGGATCTTTCACAGGAGGATATTCAGGACAGGCTGCCGGAGATCAGGCAGGATAACCCTGCCTATGTGATCTTTACCTCCGGCTCAACCGGAAAGCCCAAAGGGGTTGTGGTAAGTCACGGTGCTCTCATATCCTTTACCCTGGCAACCATTGCCAATTACAGGCTCGGAGCCGGCGACAGGATGCTGCAATTTGCTTCGATAACTTTTGACGCGGCAGCCGAAGAGATCTTCCCGACGCTCAGCAGTGGTGGTTGCCTGGTATTGAGGACGGAAGACATGATCAGCAGTGCGGAATCATTTACGGAATTCTGCAAAAAGCACCGGATCACCATCCTGGATCTGCCAACAGCTTATTGGCACAATATTTCCGGTGAGATCATCCGCAAAGGGTTATCGTTTGAAAAGGCAATGCGCCTCATCATCCTGGGAGGTGAAGCAGCCAAAAAAGAAAACCTCCTGCAATGGATGGCTTATGCCGGAACCCATCCACAGGTAGTAAACACATACGGGCCAACAGAAACGACAGTGGTAGCTACCGCATATTTTGCGGGGGAAGAGGTAAAGACCTTCGACAGCGTGCCCATTGGAAGGCCTATTGGAAACGTAAAGACCTATATCGTTGATTCGTACGGCAACCTGATGCCGCCCGGGGTTGCCGGTGAACTATGGATTGGCGGGAAAAGCATTGCAAGCGGTTACCTCAACAACCCGCAGCTTACCGGTGAGAAATTTATTCCCGATCCCTTTGGTCTTCCCGGTAGCAGGGTTTACCGGAGCGGCGACCTGGCTGCTTTTTATCCCGGAGGAAATCTGAAATTTATTGGCCGGACCGACAACCAGATTAAGATCCGGGGTTTCAGGATAGAGCCCGGAGAGGTAGATGCCGTAGCTGCCGGGATGAAAAAACTGGCACAAAGCTATACCATGCCTGTCAGGGAGCAAGACCGGCTGGTATTTTACTATACCGTAAAAGAAGGCTACAGTTTATCGGAGGAGGAGATCAGGGAATATCTTAAAACCAGGCTTCCCGATTTCATGGTCCCATCGGCATTTATCCGGTTGGAATCCTTTCCCCTGACAACCAGCCTGAAGATCGATCCAAAAGCGTTGCCGGCACCGGAAAACAAGCAAACCGGTGCAAGAGAAATATTGCTTCCTGCCAATGAAACGGAGGAGAACCTTTACAATATCTGGAAAGAAATATTAAAAACCGGCGGTTTCAGCGTGAGCGACAGCTTCTTCGATCTTGGTGGCGACTCCTTGTCGGCCATAATATTCCTGTCGAGGTTATCGGATATTTACGGTGAACTATCCATACCCCTGCGCGAATTGTATGCGCACCCTGATATCCGGTCGTTCAGCAGGTTGTTGGTTCCTGAAAAAGACAAAGCAAGCCTTGATGAGGAAAGAAAATCCAATCTTCATCTTGCCCGTATACAGCCACAGGGGAGGTTGGCACCGCTGGTCATGATCTATGGAGAAAGCGCCAATAACTACCTGCCCAAGCTTCTGGGCCGGGAGAGGCCGTACTGGGCATTTATCCCCCAGGGGTCGGACGGGGAAAGGATACGGCTAAAGACAGTGGAGGCCATCGCATCTGCCTACGCGGATGAACTGACAGAAGAGGTTAAGGCGGAAGAATTTGTTGTTGCAGGATATTCTTTTGGCGGGCTGGTAGCGATTGAAACATCCAGGAAGCTGGCAGAAAAGGGTAAAAATGTAAAATCCGTCATCCTGATTGACACGCTGACACCGCTTTTGTGGAATGCGCAAAAGCATAAAGTGACATTCACCCGTAAGTTACGGCGCATGAAATTCCGTTGGATAAGAAGAATAAGCATTATCCTGGGTAAAAAAGTGCCGGAGAAGTACAGGAATTTTTACATCCTGGAGCGATTCAATGCTGCATACAAAAAATACACGCCTCCGGATTACCCGATGAACATCCATCTGATCCGTTCGGAAAAGAGCCTGCATCCCGATCCTCTTCTGGGCTGGGAACAGTTTGGTAACCTGAATATAAAAGTGCACAATATCCCCGGGGATCACCATTCCATCATACGGGATCCGGAGTTGATGAAGATCACGGCAGGAACCATCCTGGATATTCTGGGATCATGACAGGGAGGAGTCGTCTATTTTGTGACGTAATAGATCAAGCCCTGAAAATACCCATCCTGGAGTACGATTGAATCGTTCAGCGGATCGTTTTCATTATGCAGCGACCCGGAGAACCTTCCCTTGACCCAGCCACCGTTGCCTTCCCAAAGATCGATGCTCACTGTGGCATGGCCGCCTGAGCCTGACCTGTAGTAATTTCCATCCGGACTAATATACATCAGGTAAAAATGATGATCGCCGGTTTTGTAAACCGTATCGGCTTTCACATGATCGGGCAGGCCGATGCCAATATAGTTATTAACGGCATCATCCTTGTTAAGCATGAAATCGCCGCAAAAATGCGACATAACGCAGAAGCGTTTGAACTTCGAATAATCGTTGTATTGCACCTTTTTCCCTTCGATGGCAAAGAGGGCATAAGGCCTGGGGTCGTTGTCTTCCGACTTCTTTTTCTTACAGCCACCGGCTGCAATGGCAAGGACCAGGATAATCAACAAGGTAAGTTTTGTCTTCATGAATGGCTTTTTAGGTTATTAAATGGTATTGGGTTACAAGTTAAGGAAAATACATACAAAATCCATTCAGGAATAAAAATAGTTATTCATTTTTTACTAATAATAAATATCTCGTTATCAGTGTGAAATTATGTGATGAGCGTTTATTCTGCGATCTGCGATCTGCGATTTCTTTCTCCGATCTGCGATCTGCGATCTGATCTCTGCGATCTCACTCCCTCCATCCCTGTCTGTGCCGTTCCTGCCTGCCATGTTCCTTTTCACGGCAGCCATAGATCCTGCAATACATTTTGTGCAGCTTGTCTTTCTGGTGAGGGTTACAAAGGCTTTTTACCTGGAGGTAGTGATCAATATTGGCTTTCTGGAGTTGAATCTGCATCTGGGTCAGTTCTGTGACCAGGGTGTTTAACACCAGGGTGTCTGGTTCATCGGAGTAAAGGTGATCCAGTATTTCGTTTCGTTTTTCGCGGATGGCCAATGCCAATGGCTGTGCATGATTTCGGAAAGAATCCTGTATGCTGCACAAACGGGGTATTTGTGTTTCTGTGAGATCCAGTTCATTGCGGATGATCCCGGCGGTGATATCCCGGGTCTCAGTGCTCAAGGCTTTCTCCTGCCGGTTTACCAGCACAAAAAAGGAGATCAGCACGGAAAGATTGATCACAACCAGGAACAGGAAGACCCAGAAAAGGGTTCTGTTCAATGAATTCATTCCTGATAGTCTCATGGCTCGGGATTTTGGTTAATACTTATATTTTCATCCATGAAATCATTTACAAACAGGCCGGAGCGGATCTTATCCAGGCTATCCTCCTCTGTCATCGTCATCTTCGCGCCGCCGCTTCCAAGGGTTATTCCTACTGCCATCGCCGCCAACAGGCCAAGTGTGACCAGGGCAGGCTTCCAGAAATATATCCGGGGTGTTTCCGGAACCGCCATCCTGTTTTCAAGATAATTCAGGATGCGGGATGTCATGAAGGGATTGACCTTTACCTCTTTCTCACGGTCAATCAAGGTCTCAAGGGATTGTATCCTCTCGGCCAGTCTTTGGCAATCAACGCATCCTTCCATATGCTTATCCATTTCCCTTTTAAACTCCGGATCCGGTTCTTTCCTGAAATAATCCGGCAGTTTCCCGTAAAATGTCTTACAATCCATATGCGTATTTACTTTATATATTCAGAAAAATGACCTGCAAGCTTTCCGTATAGATTCATCCTGGCACGGTGTATCAGCGATTCAACGGAAGAAAGGCTCACTTTCATGACTTCGGATATTTCCTTATATGACAAATCCTCAAACCGATGCAGGATGAAAGCTGTCTTCTGTCGTGCGGGTAAGGCCGAAATGCTGCTGTAAATGAGTTTTACATTCTCTTCTTCTCCCAGGAAATCGCGGATATCATTGGGTTCATCTGTTTCCTGGAGACGGCTTCCGCTAAAAAATTTAAGAAAGCCATTTTTTCTCTTCACGGCATTGAGTGAGTAATTCACGGTTATCCTGTATATCCAGGTGGATATGGACGATTCATCCCGGAACCTCTCTGCCGAACGTAGTATTTCCAGGAATATCTCCTGCGAAAGATCTTCGGCATCCTCCATATTGCCAGTATACCTGTAGGCAGTCCTGACAACCTTTTCCTGGTATTTATCAACCAGATACCGTATGGCATCCCCGTCTTTACTGATGATTCCTTCTTTCAGCTCCCTGTCGGTCATGAACCGTTTTATTAGTCAGTATTGATAAATTATGCAGGAAAGACGTTCACCATCTTTCCTGCATTTTAACCAGACTGGATATAAAATTACTTAGTTTTCGGCTGATTTGCATTTTTATCTGCGGCATTACGCAGGCATGATCCGTCCCTGAGCCTTAGTCCTTGTCCTTTCCCCCCATGGTTTCTGCCGTATCCGCAACAACCCTTTTTCCCTTTACAATTAGTTGTTTTCCAGTTATCACAAACGCCGTCTCCGTCTTTATCCACAAAATTCCGGCCTTGTCCTTAATTACCACGTGCTACGGCATTGTCACAAATTCCGTCATTGTTGTTATCCACAAATTTTCCGGGTGTGACCGAAGTGCCTGTGGTTGTCTTAACGTTGTCTTTTACGTTTGCATCCTGTGCACTCAGAGATCCCAGGATAAAGAGCGACAATGCCGCGGTCAGCATAAGTTTTGCTAATGTTTTCATAGTTAAGATTTTAATAATGAATTTTAAATGCTTTTCATGGTTTAGACAATTCTGAGACGGAAAACTTGCGCCTGTCAGAAAACTATTATCCTGGCAAGTCATGTATCTGCCCTGATTATTGCTAATTTTGCATTTTCATGGAAAAAATCCTGCTGTAATGAACAAGATAGCCCGTAATATATACACCTTTCGTTGGTTGATCATAATCCTGGTAGTATTAATCACTGCATTTGCAGGATACCAGATACCGAATATACAAATCAACTCCGATGTTATCAGCAACCTTCCCGACGAAGACAAAGACGCCAGGCTGCTCAAAGAGATCGGCAACAAATACGGTGGAAACAGCATAGGAATGGTGATCCTTGAGGCGGAGGACATTTTCCGTCCGGAAATCCTGGAAAGGATCGCGCAGCTTACCGATACTATTGCAGGGATAAGCGGGGTTTATTCCGTTACAAGTCTTTCCAACATGATGGATATACAAACCGGTGAATACGGTATGGAGATTGGCAAGCTTATCGATGAGTACGACCTGCCGGATACCCAGGAAGAGCTTGACCATCTGAGGGCCAGGGTGATGTCGAAAGATTTATACAGAGGGAATCTTATCTCTGCCGACGGAACAGCCACTGTTGTGATGTTCACGGTTGCCGAAGATGCGGATGTACGTGAAGTTGCTGAGGCCGTGATCCAAAAAACGGAAGCTCTCGACATCCCGGAAAAGGTTTATTATGCCGGATCCCCCATGATGGTGACCTCCATTTCCGATCTTATCTCAGCGGATCTGATCACCCTTATCCCTATCTCATTCATCGTGATTGCGCTGGTGCTTTTGATAAGCTTCCGCACCGCCCGCGGTGTAATCCTCCCGTTGCTGACCTCTGCGATCGCGATAATATGGACCATCGGCATCATGGCGATCAGCGGTTATGAAATGTCGATGATATCCAACAATATCCCGATCATTTTGTTGGCTGTCGGGAGTGCATATACCATCCATGTGGTTAACAGGATAAATATAGAGCGTGGGACAAGTACCGAAAAAGTGATCACGCATGCACTCGTATACATTTTCATACCGGTATTGCTTGCAGCTCTTACAACCATGATCGGGTTCATTTCCTTCATTTTCGGGTCATACCTCACCATGATCCGCGATTTTGGGATTTTCACGGCCCTGGGTACTTTCCTTTCGGCTATGCTCTCTCTCACTCTTGTCCCGGCTATTGTCTCCGCCATGCCACCCAGGGCTAAGGCTATTGAAAGGCAACGGCGCAGGAACCGGAAGTCCTTCATGACGGAGTATATCCTCTCTCCCATCAAGCGACTTCTTTACATGCACCCGAAATACACACTCACAGCATGGATCTTGCTGATCATCCTAAGCTCCGGAGGTATCTTCATGATAGAGCGCAGCGTCAACATACGCGATTATTTCCGTAAAGGAAATCCCACGCGTGTTGCCGAAGACATTATGGTGAGCAAGTTCGGAGGTTCCAAGCCTGTTTTCGTGTTGTTCCGCGGCGACATGCAAAATCCTGAGGTACTGCAAACCATGATGCGCACGCAGGAATACATGAAAAAAAGCCCCGATATCCTTACGACGCAGTCGGTAGTCGACATCATCGCCGACATGAACGAAGCCCTGGGCGAAGGCAGGGATATTCCATCCGACCGGGATAAGATTGAACAGCTATGGTTTCTGCTCGACGGACAGGAATATCTGGAAAGGTTTGTAAGCAGCGACCTCAGCGAAGGGATTATCCTCTCTAAATTCACCTCCCCCGATAACCAATCGAAGAAGGAATTCGCCAAATACATGCAGGAGTTCATCCTGGAAAACTCAACGGAAACATGTTCCATTGAAATCACAGGCATGCCTTTCGTCGATGTAACCATGGATAAAAGCCTTATCAACAGCCAGTTTGCAAGTCTTTCCATAGCAATAGTTTTTGTGGTGATCATAGTGGGACTGATATTGCGGTCCTTCATTAAAGGATTATTCGCCATCATCCCTATTGTAGCGTCCATCATCATCTTATTCGGATTTATGGGTTACCTGGGTATCTCTCTGAATATAGGGACTGTATTGGTTGCCAGCGTTGCCCTGGGGATAGGGATAGATTACTCCATTCATATCATTTCCCATTTCGATCATACTTACAAAAAGGGACAGGATATATACAGGTCGCTGCGTGACACGATCATGATCAGCGGTAAAGCCATCATCATCAATGTCCTTTCGGTTTCAGCAGGCTTCCTGGTCTTGCTGTTTTCCGAAATGGTACCTCTTGAATATTTCGGCTTGCTGATCGCGATCAGTATGATATTTTCAGGCCTGGGTTCCCTCACACTACTGCCGGTGATCCTCATCCTGGCAAAAAGAAAAAACCTTTTAACAAAAAGTTAACCTTTCCCATTCCTAAGCTTTGTATTTTTGTATCGAAGATATTTTTATCATACAAACCTGTTTTATTATGAGTTCAATTCGAATTTCCCTGTTGGTATTTGCCATAATAATTTTTTCAGGAACGAGGACCGTCTTTTCCCAGGATGCCAGAACCATCCTTGAAAAGCTCGATCAGGTAATATTCGCCCCCAAAGACAAACAGGGACAAGTCAAGATCATCCTTATGAAGAAAGGGCAGGAAGAAAAGGTGAGGGAAGCGTTTATGATGCAAAAAGGAACCGACAAAAAGCTATACCGCTATACATATCCTGAGTCACAGGCAGGAATTGCCACACTATCGTTACCCGATGGAGTAATGTGGCTTTACATGCCTGCTTTCGGTAAGCCCAAAAAGATATCCCTGCTGGCTAAAAGTCAGGCATTTACAGGAACTGATTTTTCTTATGAAGACATGTCGGTGGGTTCCTATGCACAGGAATACAAAGCAGAACTCCTGGAAACACGGGAAAACTCATACATCCTGGAACTAAAACCTGATGCGGAAAAGTCGAATTATTCGAAGCTTATCCTGGAAGTTGATAAAACAAACTATTACCCCATCCATATCGATTACTACAATAAAAAGGGCATCCTGGAAAAAGAAGCCGATTACAGGTATCGCAAAACAGGAAAATACTGGAATGCCGAAGAAGTGACAATGACAGATCTCAAAAAAGATCATGCCACCCGAATTTTGATGACAGAAGTTATCTTCGACCAGAATCTATCCGACGAAGAATTCACCGTGGAGAAGCTGGTACCGGAAAGCAAATAATGCGGCAGAGCTTATTCCTGCAAACCCAAACACTCCATTCATATAACTTAACCTAAAAAAAAGGCTATTTATGACCATATTGGTGGTAGCTAAGAATAACCTTTTATGTTAAAAATCTTTTTCCGGCTATTTGCCACCAATTTCATACACGATAAAACGGTTGCCATCCTGAATACCGCCGGCCTGGCAATAGGCATCAGCCTCAGCCTGATCATGTATCTGTGGCTGACAGAAGAATACAGCTTTGATAAATTCCATGAAAACTCGAATAGAATATACAGGATACTAAGCATAAAGGTAAACGGAGATGGAGCCGTTAAGAGCACGCTTACCCCGGCTCCGCTTGGACAGGCTTTGAAGAATGAAAACCCTCAGATAAGAAATGCAGCTCCTGTATTGAGAGAAAGCATTGAAAGGGATTTCCTGGCAGGAGATAAACGGATTAAAGTTAAAGTTGAATATACCAACGAAGATTTCTTCAGGATGTTCAGCTTTCCTGAAATTGGAAAGACCGGGGAATTATACTTCCCAAATCACAATTCCCTTGTAATAACAAGCAAATGTGCCCTTAAACTTTTCGGAAGCACTGATTGCCTGGGGAAGGAGATAATTATGAGCTTTTACGGCGATACGCGTTATGTGATTTCCGCTATCGTCGAAGTACCCCATAACTCTCATCTGCAGTTTGAGGCACTTGCCCCACACAACAGCAATCCGTATCTGGCACGTTTATTCGACCGCTGGGACAGAGCGGAAACAGTAACCTACATTGAGCTTGAAAAAAATGCTACAATTACTCAAACCCAGCTCAGAAAGTTTATAAATTACCTCGAAGGCAGGGTGGATGAACCAACACTGCTATATTTCCAACCCCTGGAAAGCATTCACCTGCATACCGATTTTTCCGATCGCCATTCGTTTTCGAACACCGGTATACGCTATGTCAGGATCATTATGGTTGGGATGGTGCTGGTGATGATCCTGTCGGGACTCAACTTCATTATTATCGCAACAGCCCGATCGGAAAAAAGAAGAAAGGAAATAGCCATCAAAAAGTTGTTCGGCTCCGAAAAAACCAGGCTGATCCTGCACTTTCTGGCTGAAAATATGATTTATACCTTGGTGGCTTTTCTTTTGGCCATCCTGATTGTTATGACGGTTCTTCCTTATTTCAATGTCCTGACCAACAAAGAGCTATCATTGAATTTCGATTACAGGTTGATGGCATATTTCCTTGGCGCCATGATGCTTACCGGAGGAATTGCAAGCGCGTACCTGTCCCTGTACCTTTCTTCATTCCGCACAATTGACCTGCTTTCCGGCGTGAGGGTGGCGCATATGCGACAAAACGTAAGCAAATACATCACACCCTTACAGATGATCATTTCCTTTGTCTTTATCATGTTCTTTATCAGCATTTACCTTCAGATTAAGTATATGCAGGACAAAGACAAAGGTCTCGACCTGGAAAATATCATCGGAGTGAAGACGCAGGGATTTATATACAAATATGAAGAGATCAAAAACGAACTGCTGAAGAACCCGGATATTTTACGTGTAACGGCATCAGGTAAGCCGCCGGTAAACTACAACTTTGACAAGTTCAAGGTACAGCGTACAGCAGGAGGTAAAGACCTGGCTTTTGCATTGTTTTCGGCCGATCCTGATTATCTTTCAACATTTGGCATTACCCTGAAGGAGGGTGCATTTTTCCCTGAAAGCATGAACATGAAAGGCTATTTTGACGGGGAGTACCGTCTTTCTTCCCCTGTTGTGATCAATCAAACCGCCAGGAAGATGCTGGGAAATATCCGTGTGGGTGAAAGGTTCCTGCTGGGATCATTTAATTCAACCGCAACAGTCATAGGCATCACAGAAGATTTTCATTTTATGCCCTTGCAATATCAGGTAGACCCGATGGTGATGATCTACCACCCCGAGAGCTTCCTGGAGTTTTATGTCAGGATCAATCCACAGCGAATAACCGAGACCATTCAGTACATTGAGGCAGCCACGGCACCTTTCAGGGGAGCACAGTATGGATTTGATTATTATTTCCTGGAAGATCTGGTAAAAAGCCAATACAGCAGTGAGATCAGCATGCTGAGGCTGGGTTTGATCATCATGATCCTGTCAATGATCATCTCCATGTTTGGCTTGGGAGGCATGGTATATTATTCGGTGGTAAGGCAACGAAAGCAGATATCCATCCGCAGGGTTTTTGGGGCAGGCACTTCAGCCATTGAAAGGATGTTTGTGAAAGAAGCAGGCTGGATTTTTGCGATCGCTTTTGCGATTTCCCTGGCATTCGCAGCATGGATAGTCCAGGATTGGCTAAATGCATATTCTTACCGGATTGCGCTTCCCCTGGTGGCCTTTATGCTGGCAGGACTTATTCTGTTCACGATAGTGACAGCATTAACCCTAGTTTTGGTTCGGAAGGAAAACAACCGCAACCCGGTTGAGAACCTGCGGTATGAATGATTGATGGAAAAGAACAAGCCACAGCCGGTGAGATAATCCTAATCTACCCGGCCATGGCCTTTTTTGAACAGGGAATTTAATTACATCGGTTTCACTGGGATACAGATATCCACAATAAATTTCCCTTGCGGGTGTTCGTCGTGGTTGTTGTGGTATAGTTCATAAGGATTGTCATCGGAAGGCTGGTAACCGCTCTGGGAGAGCCACAGGCACACACTGTTCCAGGCTTGCTCGAATTCCGTTGGAAGGATCTCAAAACTGCCTACGACATATTTCCCGCCCGGCACCTTCAGGTTACCGAATTCCCCTTCGGTCTTCACCTCCCTGTCGACGGTAATGCAGGCACTTTGCCTGACCTTATCGATTTCCGTAACCGTAGGATCGTCATGGTACACAGTCACCGTTTTAAAATCCGGGTTATCAAGCAGTCCCCTGGGCCCTGCCCAGCGCATCAGCCGGCCGTAAGCCTGTACTCATTCAAAAGCATGCTGGCAGCCTTTTCCACCCTGATCCTGCGGATAAAACCATTCAGGGTCTCCCCCATGAAAGCGGAAAAGATCCGGTGAAAATGAAAAGGAGAAAAATGAGCAACTTCCGATAGTTTCTCAAGACCAAGATCCTGATCAAGGTTCTTTTCGATGTAATCGATAACACGGTTTATCCTGTGTATGTATTCCTTTTGGTATTTATTCATAACCCTTTGCAGTAACTTAAATCCTTAAGTCTGTAAATATCCTTAAATCCAGGAAATCATTTACGGCTCAAAAATATCATTTCCTGGAAATTTGAGGTATTTTTACTAAGAGATACAGAAAATCAATCAAACCCAACCCCCATGAACAGAATCACCATTCCACTGATATTTTTTATTATTCCAATCCTTTTACAGAGCCAGGATTATCATTACTGGGCGGAGCAATTCGGGGCCCGCTCATCGTTGATGGGCGGAGCGGTTATCGCGGGCGTTAACGATAACACCGCCATCTTTTACAATCCCGGAGGCCTGGGATTCCTGGAAGGAAGCTCCATCTCCGTTGATGCCAACATTTATAAAGCTCAGTTTACCAGATTCAGTAATGTCCTTGGCCAGGATTACGACATTCACTATAACCGCTACACGTATTACCCTCAGCTGCTTTCCGGAATGCTGAATTTTATAAAGGATCCGGATTACAAGCTTGGTTTCATCCTCCTTACCAGATACAACAGCCGTTTGCTATTCCATGAACGGATAATCGGGGAACTGGATGCAATGGAGGATATTCCGGGAAATGAGAGTTATATCGGATCGTTTGACTATTCCAACGAATTCCTGGAACAGTGGGGTGGCATCGGAATAAGCCGCCGCTTTTCCGAAAAACTATCTCTGGGTATCACGACCTTTGTCTCTTACCGCTATCAGTCATTCCGGTCGGAAGTAGCTGCATCCGCCATACCTGTTGAAGATTCTGTGTATTACATTTCAAGTATTTCCGAGTCTCAGGAAATCATTTATGTGAACTGGAAACTTTTTTGGAAACTTGGAATGTCAATGCGTTTTGGCAACTGGAAACTGGGGCTGACGTTTACCACGCCTACCATCAATCTGTACGGTGACGCCGATGTCCAGGGAGAGGTTATAGCCAACAATCTGAGGGTCTTGCCAGGAAATGACTTTAGGTTTGATTTCATGGCTGTAGACCGCCAGGAATATCTACCCATGCATTACAAAAATCCTGCTTCCATAGGTTTTGGACTAGAATACTCAGGAGAAAAGACGAGCATAGAACTGGCAGCCGAGTATTATTTCAGGATTAAACCTTATGACATCATTGACCCTGAAACCCGTTATGTCGTTTACCCTCAATCGCTCTATAATGAAGCCACCGGAGAGATCAAATTCCTGGAAGTAAAAGGATGGGCCAACGATGTTTTAAATCTGGGGATAGGCTGGCAGCAGTATCTTTCCGGCAGCCTTGATTTTCTGATGGGCTTCAGGACCGATTTTAACTATTTCAATGATCAATACGAGAATTACCAGGAAGGGATCATTATGTATGGAAGACCTTACGATATTTATCACCTGACGGCCGGATTGGCATTAAAACAAAAACAGAGTCAGATTACAGCCGGGCTTGAATACACCCTGGGGTTCACAAACAACATGCGGCAACTGGTCGATTTTGCAGAACCTGAGGAAAACCTGGGACTGGTGGGAGATGTAGAAAACAATACACGGGTTCGCGACCACGGCATTGCTTTTGTCATAGGGTTTACCTATTACTTCAACAAGGCTTTGGGGGATTTCAAATTAAAAGAAGAATGAGAATCGGGAACAATAAATGTGAAGTTACAGGTTGCAGGAGGCAGGCTGCAGGAGGCAGGTTGCAGGCTGCAGGCTGCAGGTAGTTTGAGTGTGGGAATTGAGGGATGAGTTGTCACCTGCAGCCTGTAACCTGTAGCCTGTAGCCTGCAACTTTTTGTTATTGTTTCCCAGCATTCACAAAAGCTAATTAACATACTTTGTATCTTTAATTAACCTTTCATAGTATAAATAAAATCAATATATTTGAATCCATAATCCATTGTTTTCCAAATCAAATAAATGTAATATATGGACTGGTTTTTAAGCACATTCCGTCAATATCCGGAGTTGGCCATTTTCATGACCATTGCTTTGGGTTTCTTCATCGGAAGATTCCGATACAAGAGTTTTTCCCTGGGGACGGTCACCAGTGTTTTGCTGGTAGGAGTTATTGTCGGTCAGATGAAGATCGGCATATCACCGAATGTCAAGCAGATCTTCTTCCTGATTTTCTTGTTTTCTGTTGGATACAGCGTTGGGCCGCAGTTTTTCAACAGTCTGAGAAAGTCGGGTATCCCTCAGTTGATTTTCACGTTTTTGATGGCGGTTAGCGGACTTATCGCTACATGGTTACTTGCAAGGGCCATGGGATATAACGCGGGTCAGACGGCAGGCTTGTTTGCCGGAGCCCAGACCATTTCCGCGGTAATCGGTGTTGGCGGTGATACGATTCAATCCCTTAGCCTTGATGCTGCTGCCAAACAGACAATGATCAATGCTATACCGGTTTGTTATGCCGTGACGTATCTTTTTGGTACAATAGGCTCGGCATTCTTTCTGGCGCAGATTGGCCCGATGTTCTGGGGAGGGCTGAAGAAGGCCCGTCAGCAATGCATCGACCTGGAAGCCAGCATGGGAGTGAGTTCGCAGGACCAGCCCAACATGATCTCTGCATTCAGCACCATCGTTGTAAGAGCCTATAACCTGGATGCAGGTTCCGTGGCTGTGGGAAAAAGCGTGGATGAGCTGCAAAAGTACTTCCTGGAAAAAGGTTATCATATTTATATCGATAAAATAAGAAAAAAAGGCGGGAAGCAGGTCCCGGAGGTTACACCGGCATATGTTTTTGAAGTTCACGATGATGTAGTGATCCAGGGACGTGGCAATGAGGTTATTTCCGAAATGAAGGAACTCGGCCGGGAGATTTACGACAAAGAATTACTGGATTTCAAGATCGACCACCTGAAAGTCCTCCTGGTTAATAAACAACTATGTGGAATGACCATAAGGCAGTTAAGCCAGATGGATTTCAATTTAAGGGTATCCCTTGAAAAGATCACCCGTGGTGGCATGGAAATCCCTTTATTGCCCGGCACTCAGCTTCATAAAGGGGATATGTTGTATCTGGTGGGGCCGAAATCGGATATAGACCAGGCTGCCAAAAAGCTTGGATTCCCGGATGTGCCTACGGAAAAAACAGATATGATCTCGGTTGGCATCGGTATTCTGCTGGGCGGATTGCTGGGAGTACTTGCCATCCATCTGGGTAAAGTTACGGTAAGTTTAAGCACCAGTGGTGGTGTATTGATTGCAGGATTGGTTTTCGGCTATTTACGTTCCAAGCATCCGACTTTTGCCCAGATACCGGAACCGGCCCTTTGGATCATGAACAACCTGGGTTTAAATGCCTTTATAGCAGTTGTGGGTATTTCCGCAGGACCCGGTTTCGTGGATGGGTTTGAGCAGGTCGGTCCCATGTTGTTTGTGATCGGAGCCATAGCCACAATAATACCACTGATCATAGGGATGATCATGGCAAGATATGTGTTTAAGTTTGATGTAGCGGTCGGACTGGGCTGCTGCTGCGGGGCGCGTACCACCACTGCCGGGCTGCCTGCCGTTCAGGATGCTCTGGACAGCAAACTTCCTGCCCTGGGATACACCGTGACCTACGCCGTGGGGAACACCCTTCTGATCATCTGCGGTATCATCATAGTATTTCTTATCGGATCATAATCTTTATTGTCATGAAAGAAAAAATAGAAAAAATCGAAACTTCGAGAAAAGAAGAAAAAAAGCTTGAGACCATGAGTCCTTTCGAGCTTAAAAACAATCTGATTGCACTGGCCAACAGTCACCCCCTCGGCCGGCCCGGGGATAAAAGTGCCCATGCCATGCTTAATGCAGGACGCGGGAATCCCAACTGGGTGGCAACCACACCACGTGAAGCCTTATTCACACTGGGTAATTTCGCCATGGAAGAATGTCGTAAAACTATGGATTACAAACAAGGTCTCGCAGGCATACCCGAGAATAACGGTATCGCAGAGCGCTTCCGGGAATTCCTGGATAAGCACCCTGAAAGCCCTGGCATTGAATTGTTAAAAGAATTATACCGTTATGGGGTTGAAAAGCACCAGTTTGACCCGGACGCCTTTGTTCATGAGCTGGCCGAAGGGGTAACCGGCGACCAGTACCCGGTACCTGACCGTATGCTCATCCATGCCGAAGCTATCGTGCACGACTACCTGATGAAAGAAATGTGCAACAACAAGCCTCCCAGTGGAAAATATGATCTCTTTGCAGTGGAAGGCGGAACCGCCGCCATGTGCTACATTTTCGATTCCCTTATGCAGAATTTCCTGGTGAAAAGAGGTGACAAAGTTGCCCTGTTCGTGCCAACTTTCACACCGTATATCGAGATACCCGAGCTCGACCGGTTCCATTTTAAGGTTGTATTGATCAAAGCCACAGGAAAATCGGAAGATGGGTACCACAACTGGGAATACCCCGACAAGGAGCTGGAAAAGCTTAAAGACCCGGATATCAAGGTAGCCTACCTCGTCAATCCAAGCAATCCCCCGTCGGTGGCGCTTAATCCGCATGAAAGGAAAAAGATCGTTCAGATCGTGAAAAAAGACAATCCCAACCTGATGTTCATCACCGATGATGTTTACGGGACCTTTGTAGAGGGTTTTCGTTCCCTTATGGCTGAAATACCCCACAATACTCTTGGTGTATATAGCTTCTCGAAATATTTCGGTTGTACAGGATGGCGGCTCGGTGTTGTAGCGCTGCACGAGAAGAATGTTTTTGACAAAATGATCAAAGACCTTTCGAAAAGCAAGAAAAAAGCCCTTCACAAGAGGTACGAATCGATACATCTTCATCCTGAAAAATTAAAGTTCATCGACCGCATGGTGGCCGATAGCCGCATGGTAGCACTTAACCATACTGCAGGGCTCTCGCTTCCCCAGCAGACTCAGATGATGCTTTTCGCAGCTTTTGCCTTATTCGACCGTGAGAATGCATATAAAGCACTGACCCGGGAAATCGTCGGATCCAGGTTAAAGTTATTGATGGAAGGTCTGGGATTCACCATCAAGCCCAATCCCGACCGCGCCGGATATTACGCGGAGCTGGATATCATGCTGTGGGCAAAAAAGAATTATGGTAAAGATTTCGCAAAATACCTGAAAAAGAACTTTGAACCGGTTGACATACTGTTCCGTCTGGCTGAGTTATGCTCGGTCGTATTGCTCAACGGAGGCGGCTTCGACGCACCCGAATGGTCCATCCGTGTATCTCTGGCGAATCTGAAAAATGAAGACTATGTTATTATTGCCAAATCCATTAAAACGATAGTCGAAGAGTATCTGGAAGCCTGGAAGAAAAATTAACTTAACATAAACTTAACATAAACTTAAAGCTGAGTTCCCATCGTTGCGGTTGACTATTAATACTTTCGGGTTTTAATTAACACGAAAGTTTAACTTAAATTGACCGCTATGAAAAGAATTCTACAATCCTTTATTTTTGCAGCTTTGTTATTATTCTGGCTCGTAACCAACGGGCAGAAGACAACGCTGGAAATTCCAATCGTTCAGAATGGAGATCCCATTCAGGTTGAACTTAGCAACGGAACGATTATCACAGTTAACACTTCATCCGACGACGCCGAGCAGGAAAACAATGAAATGGACTCCCTGGAGGACGATGATATTGATGCAGGATGGGAAGGGGACCCGGTAGATCAGAATATCCTTTATGCCGGATTCAGGTTTCAGAATGTGACCATCCCGAAAGATGCCGTCATCGAATCCGCTTATATAAGGGTTTGTTCACACGAAGGAAAGACTGCCGAAGATGTGGCAAGGATCACCATAGTTGGTGAAGCAGCCGACAATGCAGAAACCTATGCACTTGAGCAGCTCATCACCGACAGACCTCAGACAACAGCATCGGTCATGTGGGAAGTTGCTGAAGAGTGGGTTCTTTGGGGATTTTACAACACGGTTGACATCTCTCCTGTTATCCAGGAAATCGTGAACCGCGCAGGATGGACTTCCGGAAATGCGCTTGCACTGATGTTCCTTGGAGAAGACCAGGGCCCCAGCGACATGGAGAACGCAAGGGAAATGGAAGCTTTCGAAAACATCGCTGACCCGGAAGACGGTGGCGACGGACAGCATCACCCGGAAAGGATACCCACGCTGGTTGTTACCTATTCCGTTGCCGGTGTCAATGAAATCATTAGCCACAAAATGCTGAATATCTATCCCAATCCACCGGTTAACGGAGAATTGAATATCTCACTCGAATCAGATAATCCGGTTGATATTACTATTTACAACCAGGCCGGACAGGAAGTAAAAGCCCTTCATGCCGAAGGTTCACAGCTGGTAAAGATTAACACACAAGGATTGCCCAAGGGTATCTATGTTGTAAAAGCAACCCAGGAAAATATCCTCTACACAGGCAGTTTGGTTATCAATTAAAACAACCGAGTTTTCAGGAACGATCTTAAAAGGGTGCAGGCTGCACCCTGCAACCTGTACCCTGCAGCCTGCATCCTTTTTTAATCTTTCCCAAACCCTAAAAAAGCATTGTATGAGGATGTCAGGTTTTGCAGCAAAGTATGCAAAAGCATGGATTATGTCCATCGCGATCCTTGCCGGACTTAGTGTATCTGGCCAGGTTAACAAGATAAGCGGCAAGATAACAGATCATTCGAGCGGAGAGGCTTTGCCGGGCGCATCTGTTATAATCGCCAATACCGACAAAGGAACAACAACCGGTTTAAACGGGGAATTTGAACTTCCCGGAATAAAGGAAGATCCTGTAACTCTTGTAATATCCTATATCGGCTACCAGCCTGACACTCTCATTTATAGCTTCAAAAAGAATAAAAAGCATCATGTTCATATAAAACTGAAACCTGTCTCCACGAATCTTAATGAAGTGAGGGTGACCAGCCAGGCCGAAGGTCAGGTGAAGGCCATGATTGAGCAAAAAGAAGCAGAAAACATTAAAAATGTTGTTTCATCGGAGCAAATCGAGAAGTTTCCCGATATGAACGCCGCTGAAGCCATTCAGCGCATTCCTGGTATCACTTTACAACGGGACCAGGGAGAAGGACGATATGTACAACTCAGGGGAACACCACCCGAACTAACCAACTTCAACATCAACGGAGAACAGATACCATCCCCCGAAGGCAACGTCAGGTATGTAGGAATGGATATTATCTCTGCCGACCAGATCGAATTCATTGAGATCACCAAAGTGCTTACGCCGGATATGGATGGAGACGGAATCGGGGGGACCGTGAACATCATCACAAAGAAAGCCTTCGGAGATAAACCGGAGATCAAGGGAACACTGGCCGGTGGCTATAATAACCTTAGGCAAACAGGCAATTACCAGGTTCAGTTTTCCTATGGCCAGCGCTACCAGAAATTCGGGTTTCAGATGAATGCCAGCTATTATGTGAACAATCAGGGATCCGACAACATGGAGTTCAAATACGCCAAGGGGCCATTCTGGGGAAGTACCAGCCAGGGCCAGGATAATTACTACGTTCAGTATCGTGAATTCCAGTTAAGGCACTATGACATTACGCGTAAAAGGATTGGACTGAGCGCCACACTCGATTACCAACTCAATGAAAACAACTCCTTCTACCTCAGGGGTATGATCAACAACTTCACCGATGATGAGTTACGACGCAGGAAGATCTATGATCTCGACGATGCCATCACCGAAGACTATTACCTCTATGGTGGCATCAAACATGATCTCAAGCAAAGAACCAAAATTCAAAATATCAATACCATCAACCTGGGGGGAGAACATATCTTTCAAGGATTTTCAATCGATTACGAAGCAGCTTATGCCATGGCATCGGAAAATGAACCAAACCGCATGGAAACACAGTTTGAAAACCCCGGACAGGCTATAGTGATGAAAATAGATAAGTCGGATCCCGACTGGCCACGGGTTGAGTATCCTGATTCTGCAAGTGCCGTTTACGTTTATGCTTACGATAAATACGACCTCGACAACCTGTTATTCAAGGAGAGCCTTACCACTGACAACAATATTACCGGAAAGGTAAATTTTAATGTACCTTACCGTTTTACTGACGAAAGTCAGGGATTTATACAATTCGGGGCAAAAGTCAGGATGAAAGATAAAGAACGCAACAATACCGCTATTGATTATGGGGCCTATTTCCCGAACAGCCAGATATATCCCGGAACAGGCCCTGATCTGTCCCTGGCATCGATCACGGACGGATTCAGCGACGACAATCTCCTCAACCACGATTACCTTATTGATTACATGCCCGGTGCCCAGGAAATGAGAAATTTCTTCGAGTTTTACACGCAATATTTCATTATCGACCGTACCGAAACCAAAATGCAGACTTATGGAGAGGATTACAAAGCCGGTGAAAATATTTATGCAGCCTATGCAATGTTCAGGCACGACATCCGCCGGTTAATGATTTTAGGAGGCGTTCGTTATGAGAGAACCGACATAGATTATGAAGGCAGGCGCATCATTACTAAAAATGGCAATTACAGAGATATGGATACGCTGACCGATAAGCGGTCGCACGAGTTTTTCCTTCCACAGGTGCAGGCAAAATATATGCTGAACGAAAATACAAACATCAGAGCAGCAGTAACCTACACCTATTCCAGACCAAATTTTGAGGATGTTCTGCCCTATCGTGAACAGGATTATGATGAGGTGAAATATGGTAATCCCGACCTGAAATTTCCTACTTCCCTGAACGTCGACCTGCTTGGAGAAAAGTATTTACGGGGACAAGGCCTTGTGTCGGGAGGATTTTTTTACAAGAATATCCATGATTTTATCTTCTATTATAAACGCTTTGCCCACGAAGGCGATCCTCAGAACTACGGACTGGTGGAGATAACCAAGGCTGTTAACGGTAATAAAGCCTATGTACTCGGTGCTGAAGTGCTTTCCCAGTTCAAATTCAATTTCCTGGAAGGATTCTGGAAAAATTTCGGTCTTTACCTGAATTACACCTATACCCATTCAGAAGCCTACATCAATAAGAGATTTCCTGCAAATTATTCCGATGCCGTTGTGATTTTCGGAGAAGATGACCTTAGCCTTTTCAGCTCCGACACCGAGCAGGAAAGGATCACCCTGCCCGGACAGGCAAAACATACAGCAAACCTTGCTGCTTTCTATGAGAGTGAAAGGTTTTACGCCAAGATCTCGGCCAACTATCATGATGCATTCCTGTATAAACTGGGTGCCGATAAAGACCTCGATGAATACTACGATCAAGCCTGGCATCTGGATTTTACCGCCAATTATTCGGTTACGGAATACATGAAGGTATTCGTGGATGTGATCAATCTTACCAATGCCCCGCTGAAATTCTATCTGGGCACGAAAGACCGCATCCTGAAGCAGGAATATTATTCATGGTGGGGAAGAATTGGGATAAAGCTTTCTTTCTAAGGAGTTTAGTTTACATCCATTACCAAAGCATTCCAGGCTTCGCGGATTATCAGGGATGAAGCCGAATCCGGTACATATTCCAGGATGGTTTGTCCTGATACCATGGCTTTAACGAAATTCTCATCAAAAGGGATCTCTCCAAGGCATGATATTTCCAGCTCCTTCAGGCGGTTGGAGACAGAAGCGGTGAGGCCGGGATGCAGATCGGCCTTATTGATCAATGCATAGGTCCTGATACCAAATTTCCTTGTCAGTTCCGACAGGCGTTCCATATCATGTAGCCCTGATTTGGTGGGTTCAATCACCATCAGTACCTTGTTCACTCCGGTGAGCGAGGCTATCACCGGGCATCCTATTCCGGGAGGTCCGTCGTTGATAATATAATCATAGCCGGAATCCTCAGCCAGTTCCCGTGCTTTTTCCCGGACAGCCGTGACAAGTTTCCCGGAATTCTCCTCTCCGGGAGCCATGCGGGCATGCACCATGGTGCCGAAACGCGTTTCGGAGACAAACCAGCGGTTGTTCATAGGTTCGGAGGATGTAATAGCCGAAGCCGGGCAAATGCGTTCGCATAAGCGGCAGCCCTCACATTGGAAAGGATTCACATAAAAGGCATGGCCATTGATTTTATGTATGGCATCGAAGCGGCAGGCATCCTGGCATATCCCGCAGCTTATGCATTTGGCAGGATTTATCCAGGCTTTCCTGCCACCCGCGAATTCGTGCTCTTCCTTGATCTCCGGCGTTAACAACAAATGCAGGTCGGAAGCATCCACATCGCAATCGCTGAAAACAGCATTGCCGGCAATCTGCGCGAGGGCGGCTGTCACCGAAGTCTTTCCGGTCCCCCCTTTTCCACTCAGTATGGTAATTTCACAAATCATATGCGGCTTGAATCGAATATCTTATCCATAATTTCCTGGTAATAAACCCTGTATTCCTTATTGTCTTCCGACAGGATAAGGCTTTCGGAGTATTGCCGGGCGTAATCCTTTCGGAAAGGGATCTGTGTTAAAACAGGAATGTTTTCTTCCTCCAGGAAGTCATAAACCTCTTCATTCCCAAGTCCCGCTTTATTGATCACCACCCCGAAAGGCTTGTCGACCTGCCTGACCACGTCAACAGCGATTTTCAGGTCATGTAAACCGAAGGGCGTGGGTTCGGTTACCAGGATCACATAATCGGCATCGGAAATCACGGCAACGACCGGGCAACTTGTTCCGGGAGGTGAATCGTAAATAACGTATGCGGCAGAATCATCATGGATATTTTTCACCCGCCGTATGACCGGGGTTTGCAAAGCAAGCCCGACCTTAAGTCTTCCCTCCGTCAAACCTTTGCCATCTCCGGCAGAATAATGGGTAAGCGTGCCAATAACGACCGGCTTTTCAACAATGGCATTATCCTCACATGCATAGAGGCAGGCACCGCAGGAATGGCACAGATCGGGAGCAACCTGTGCAAATTTTACGGGAGGTATCACGGTGATGGCATTGAACTGACAGTAACGTACACATTTCCTGCAATAGGTGCAGAGATCCGGGTCAATCTCAGGAACGGGCTGTGTGATATCCTCCCTGAATTTTATTCCGGCACCCGGAAAGAAAAGGATATCATTGGGTTCCTCCACATCACAGTCGACCAGCAAAGTGGCCTTATCACGTGTTTGAACGAGGTTCCAGTAAAGATTGACCGCGACAGTAGTCTTACCGGTACCCCCTTTTCCGCTGGCAATAGCAATTTTAAATGGCATCTCCCAGCACGTTATCCCTGAAGTTTTGCTATCAGATCGCTGATCTTCTGGTTATGATCCCTGATGACAACCATCTGAATTCCGAATTTATCAAGAAGATCCTTGGCTTTTGGACCGAAATCCCCGGAAAGAACCTTTTTCACACCCAATTCTATCATTTTCTCTGCGGCTAAGGTTCCGGCTCCCCCGCTCTGTTCCTTGCCGGCATTTTCCAGGAAAGACGTTTCCCGCGTATCCTCATCATACAGGCAAAAAAAGGCACAACGCCCAAACCTGGGATCCATCAACGAATCTGTGTGGTTTTCCCTTGAAGTAATAACTGTTTTCATCATTAAAGAATGTTAATTATTTTTTCATATTTTCCCTCATTTTTCACCCAGCGTTTTCCTTTTCCGGTCCATTTTCCAGTACCCCCACTTCACCATTCCCGCAGACCGGGCATTTCCTTTCAAACTCCTTTCCGGGTAAGGTAAATAAGCTGTCGCACCGGCCGCAAACAAACCATTTTCCTTCGAAATACACATTTCCGTAAACGCAACGTATCGGTAATACTTCCGCCATGGCGCGGGCTATCTTCCTGCGGGCACTTTCATAAATCCTTGCAAAGGTAGGCCTTGAAATACCCATAAGGACACAGGCTTCATGATGCGGCATCAGATCATAATCCGAGAGTTTGATCGCTTCGTACTCTTCGTACAGCAATTCCACATCCTCCTCAGGCTCAAAAGCAATCCCATAAGGCCGGTAGCCTTTGAAACCCGGAGGGGCAACGATTTTTCTGGGATGTTTGCGACGGGGCATGTAATTTTTTTGCAAATATAATGAGAATATTCTCATTATGAAAATAAACCTCATTTTTTGACAACAGATCATTTACTTTTATATCCTCTTTAACTATCTTTATATTCCAACCCAAAACAAAGCAACAATGAAAACCCTTATCAAACCCATAGTAATTCTGCTGGCAGGATGCCTGATCCTGGTTTCCTGTAAAGAAGAAAAAAAAGACGCCTGTGAAGACACCAAAGCCGCGGCAAAAAACCTGACTTTGAAAGCCACGGTTGTGGTTAATTCGAATACCGGAGTGCCCATTGCAGGGGAGTTGGTAACCCTTCGGATGGAAAGAAACGCTTGTGGCGCCAATGAAGCCTCCTATGTAAACAACTTTGAGGGAAATACCGATACCCTCGGGATGTTTTCCTCAACCTATGTAAGCATGGTACTCGATAACACGCTCGATGAAGCATTTATCACTTCAACGGCACCCGATTTGCCGGCCGTAAAAAACTGGAGCAATGCCACCATCTATTATCATGAATTCTCTGATGGCGACACCATAGAAGAAACTTTAACGATCAACGACGACAAATAGCGCCGGATTACATCTCATCCAGGAAACGTTTTTCAACTTCGTTTGTCCCAAAGCTAAACCTCAGGAAACCAAATACGAGGGAGACGTGCGGGTCTTTCTGGCGGAACCAGGTAGCTGCATCGCGGCTGGCAAAACCGATTTCCCAGGAGACATTGTCTTTATTTACCGGTATAAAGGTTACGCCAATCGGGATATTCCATCCAAAACCGCCGCCATAATTGAATCCCAGAGAAAGCTGAACCCAGTCGAGAGGAAGATAGCGTGTCCCGATGGCATAAAATGGCTCGGTAAGTGCACCCGGCAGATCGTCGTTGAAACCATAAAAGAACTCACCGCCTACGGCAAAATTCTCCAAAGCCTGGTAACTGGCGCCGAACCTGAGATGCATGGGAAGCTGTACCGTTTTGCTTGCCAATCCTTTCCATTTGCCAAGATTGGTGTTATCGGCTATGATACCGCCGCTCTCGTTAAAAATATCATAACTGTTGATGCCGGGGGTTTTGATCTCATAAATGTTGACATTTTCCCCGCCATAAACGTTCCCGTCCCACTTGATGGAACCGATATCATTCAAAGCCAAACCGATTTTGATCTTTTGGATGATCTCAAAGGCAACCCCGATATCCACTCCGAAGCCAAGCCCCGCGGTCTGAAATCCATCTCCGGTTAGCGCAGAAGGAGTTGGCTCATCGTACTTCACCCCGTATTTGTTACTTAAGGCCTGGTAGCCTTCCACGGCTATTGGAGAAACAGAATTATAATTCAGGATGCCATAACCCTGCAACAGCTTAATATCGATACCGGCATAAAACTTGAATTTTTCCTTGTCGATAATATTTCTTCCATAACCCAGGATGTATTCGTTATAAAGGATATGGGAAATATCGGTAGGGTGATACAGTTGTGAAGCAAGTTCCGGATTGGTTGAATAGCCAATGGTATCACCCTGCTGATCCACAGCAAGGGAGTCGAAATAAGGGGCATGATAACCCATGAATAACAATTCTGAAGCAGTCCGGTTCAGCGTACTGTTCCAGAACACGTGATTTCGTATGGTAAAAGCAAACCCTCCTATCCCATCTTTCTGAAAAGAAATGCCAAAGAGGGTCTCCGAAAATTTGATGAGTAGTTTTGTGTCTGTAAAATTAACAATAGCTTCTGTTCTTTCATCTTTGCTGGAAAAGTTCTTGCTGTTTCCGATAAGGTCTTTATAAACATTCTTTTTCTCCAGTGGTTCACTAAAAATAGAAAAACCACCTTCAAAGAAACCCAGGTTAAAATTATGCTTATTTCGTTTCCATCCAAGGTTGGCCGGGTTAACACCCAGGCACTGGTAATCGGTAAGCGTGGCAACCGACGAACCGGAAGCGGTTGCATTAAAAGCACCGTATTCTATTTGTGCCCCGGCATATTCGGATGCACCCATAAATAATGCCATTAACAATAATGCGAAGATTTTTTTCATGATTCCAGGAATTTAGTTTGCATGATCAAATGTAAGAAAAAATATATGCTGATTTCAAATTTTTATTCAGATAACTTGACTGAGGTGTTGCATTAAATTCCGTTTGCTGTATTAATATACCCAATAGCAATACTTTAATACTAAACTTCACTTACTTCCAATACCGTCCCGTGTATAGAATGAAAAATCACACTATAATGAATGACAGTTTTATTGTACATTAGCGTAACAAAATTTTATATATGCAAAAAACAATCCTCCTGTTATGCCTGGTTTTCCTGGTCCCTGACCTTTTCAGCCAGGAAATAAGCACAGAAACAGACAGCACAATCCTGGCCACTGACGACCAGATGGCGGAGTTAAAATACAATGAAAGCATTGAACTTTACAGGGAAGGTTTATTGGATTCTGCCATGCACCGCCTTAATGATGCCTTACAGCGAAAGCCGGATTTCTATCAGGCTCTTTATAACCGTGCTCAGATAAGACATGAGTTGAATGATTATGCCGGAGCGATGGAAGATTATAACAGCGCTATCGATAAGCAACCCACAGGCAAAGTGTATTTCGGGAGGGGGTTGAGCCGGCTTTACCTGGGTGATCTGAACGGATCCATCGAAGATTTTACACAAGCCATAAGCCTGAATCCGAATTTCCCCGAAGCCTACTATTACCGCGGCGGAGCCCGGTTCAAGCTGGATGAATACCAGAATGCCAAAGACGACTATACCCGTGCCATCAGCCTGAAAAGCAATTACGCCTATGCATACCAGGACAGGGGCAGTGCAAACTGGATGCTTGGTAAACCAAAAGAGGCTCTGGAAGACTATTACAAAGCGACCCTGTTTGACCCGACCCTTGCCTTTGCCTTTAACAATATGGGGTTAATCAGAAAAGAACTGAAGGAATATGAAGAAGCCGTTACGGATTTCACAGCCGCGGTTAAAATAAATCCTGAATACTATTATGCTTACAATAACCGTGGGACAGCATTATACGAACTTGGCAAATATGATGAAGCCCTGAAAGACTACAACCAGGCCCTCAGCCTGAACCCCAAATATCTGCCGGCACTGAATAACCGTGGCAATGCCTGGTTCAAACTCAAGGAATACCGTAAAGCCATTGCCGATTACGATGAAATATTAAAAGTCAGCCAGGATGACGGCGAAATCTACCTTAACCGGGGCATAGCCAGGGAAATGCTCAGAGACGACAAAGGGGCATGCCGCGATTGGGATAAAGCCCTTTCGCTCGGAGTGGAAATTGCCGGTGAATATTTAAAAACCTGTGAAAAATAACGATATGAATATCCATCTTTATAAAATAATTGCCTTCCTGGTAGCATTATTAATAGGCCTCAGCTCCGCAGGCCAGGTCAATGTTACTTTTGAAAAAGAAAACTTCCCCGAAGAGAAGCAGAAAGAGCTTAAGGAAATCGTGAAATCGCTGAAAGATGCCCAGAAACTCCTGGAAGAAGATCCTCCGCGCTATTCGGAAGCTTTGGAGATCTACCTGAAAGCCAATCAGCTCAATCCCGATAATGATATTGTTAACTATTACACCGGACTGTGTTATCTGCATACCATTCAAAAGACGAAAGCCATACCCTTCCTGGAAAAATCACTGAAGCTGAATGAAAAGGCCATGCCCGATACACGCTATTACCTCGCAAGAGCTTATCATCTGAATTATGAGTTCGATAAAGCCATTGAAAGCTATACGCTTTACCGTCACTCTCTTACACCCTTCCAGCTCACGGAACAAGGTTCCATACTGGAGAAACGGATCAAGGAATGTGAAGATGGAAAAGAATTGGTAAAGGATCCTATTCGTGTATTCATTGATAATCTGGGCAATAACATCAACACAAAATTTCCCGAGTATAACCCGGTGATCAGTGCCGATGAATCGGTGCTTATGTTCACATCGTGCAGGGATAATACCACCGGTGGTAAAATAGATCCCGTGTATGGGGAATACTACGAAGACATTTACATTTCCAGGAAAGATGGCGACATCTGGTCGCAGCCTGAAAATCCTGGCAAGCCTTTCAATCAGGACAGCCATGACGCCATTGTGGGATTATCCCCCGACGCGGCAAATGTATTAATTTACAAAGGGGATGAAAGCGGAGGCGATATTTACGTTTGCCGCATCGTTGAAGGCGAATGGGAAAACCCCAAAAGCCTGCCCAAAGAGATCAACACAAAATACCAGGAGACTTCAGCCACTTTCTCACCCGACATGCAGGGGCTTTACTTTGTGAGTGACCGTGAAGGAGGATACGGAGGCAGCGATATTTATTACTGCAAAGTCGGTCCAAAATCTGCTGATGGAAAGTTCTATTTTGAAGATGCTGTCAACCTCGGCTCAGCTATAAATACTCCTTATGATGAAGAAGGGGTTTTCATGCAGGCAGACGGAATAACATTGTATTTCAGCTCCCGTGGGCATAAGACATTGGGTGGTTTCGATATATTTAAAACAACCCTCGAAAACGGGCAGTGGACCGAACCCGTGAACCTCGGGTATCCCGTGAACACTACCGACGACGATGTTTTCTTTTCCGTAAACCTTACCGGTAAACATGGTTACTATTCCACCTTTGAACAGGAAGGGTTCGGAAAACGGGATCTTTACAGGGTCACATTCCTGGGACCTGAAAAACTCATGCCTCATAAATCGGAATACGAACTACTGGCTTTTGAAGTCAAGCCCGTAAACGAAACATCCCTTGAAAAGGAGGTTGAGATAAAAGCATTTGCCCTTGTAGCTATAAAAGGTAAAATCATGGATATGGTGACTCAGGGCCCCCTTGGGGTTATGATGGAAATTTACGATAATGAAAACCATCAGATGATCGCCAGCTTTGTTTCCGATGAAAGAACAGGAGAATATTTTATTTCCCTTCCCTCAGGGAAAAGCTACGGATTTGCCGTTAAAGCCAGGGATTACCTGTTTCACTCCGAAAACATTGAAATCCCACCGGCAGTTGTTCCGGGAGAAATGGAAAAAGATATTATGCTGAAAAAGGTTGAAGTGGGCAGTAAGATCGTTCTGAAAAATATCTTTTTTGAGTTTAACAAAGCAACTCTGAAGCCTGAATCCATTCCCGAGCTGGAAAGACTGATCAAGCTGCTTAATGACGTACCTTCCTTGAAAATTGAAATCTCGGGGCATACTGACAACGTCGGCTCGGAGCTATATAACCAGGATCTTTCCGAAAAACGCGCACAGGCAGTAGTGGAATACCTTGTCGACAAGGGTGTTGAACAGGACAGGCTGACATATAAAGGTTATGGTTTTGCCCAACCCATCGCAGGAAACGATACCGAAGAAGGCAGAGCCATGAACCGGAGGACGGAGTTTAAGGTGATCAGTAAATAATATTATTCAAACAGGAGAATTCTAATATCTGTATCTTTTTTCATCGTTAACCATCCACCGGGCATCCAGGTTAATCATTTCGCCGACGGATATTTGCCTTGTTTTTGCTTTGCTAACGGCCATTCTATACAATCCAGACTGATATTTTATCAGTTTCAGGGATAGGGAAAAACGGTCACGGTCGAGATAGTCCAGATAACTACCATGAACCTCGTTGATTGTGCCTTGCTTATTTAACAATGCTTTAATCCTGTCAAAACGCTGAGAATTTTCGGGAAAAATCAAAGGTAAATGATCAACATACAGATCCCTGTAATATTTAACCTTATCGCTACTATCCTCCATGACCATCCTGTTATACAGTTCATCTATAATTCCGAAAGGAAATTTCCAGAGGTTTGCATCGGTAGCTATAATGAGAATAATATCATATTTAGCGATTTCTTTCATCGTATCATAATCCTTCAAATTATTTGAAGAATCAGGAGGTCGAGGATAAATAGTCCTGTTATAATACCAAAACTGATAATTATCGAAATAAGCTTCAGGGAAACCGGCTCTGATCAGGTTAATAAAATAACTGTCACCAATAACAAGAACATCGGGCCTAAGCGAGTCCTCGATATCCGGATAATCTATATCTACAATTGCGAGATCAGGTTGATTTATATACGACAAAATATTCAGTCCAACTCCAATGTCGTAATCAAAACCGGTATATTTTAATGAATCGTTTACGGGTTGAGCATGATATTCAAACTTAGGCAGCCTTAGGCCGTAATGGCTGTTTAAATACCCGACGAGACTATCGGAAACCAGCGCGGCACCATATGTGCTCCAATGAATCCCTGCTTTGGGGAATAATGCGTATGGTGACTCGCTTTTAATCCGGGTAAAATAATCTTTGAAATCCAGGAGAGGAACATCAAATTCATTAAGGCACCTTACATAATAAGCATAATTTGTTGTGTCATCAGTATCACCCAGAAACTTTTCCGGAATATACTCAGGATAAAAGCTTCCTTTCCCGGGAGCAAAAAGGATCAATAAATCTTTTCCGGTTTCGTGAAGTTTATCCTTTACTAACTGTATTTTGTGACTCTGATCAACTATTCTGTGCGTGCCTGAGAAATCCGTTCCATTATATGCGTTGATATATGAGTTCTCATATAAATAATTATCCTTACCTACAACAACACCCACTGTGTGGACTTCTTTAAACAAAGAAAAATCCAATTGATATAATATTCTTATAAGGTAATTCCTGAATCCTACATTTTCTTCCAGTCGGGAATTAAAATCATTTTGAAATCCACCAGAAAACCATTCCTGCCAGTTAAGTTTTTCTAAGGTCGGCTTAGGAGGAAGTGTAAAGGATCCATGTAAGGGTTTAATAGCAACGATTCCAAAAATCTGCTGCAATGCAGGGGAAATCAAAACGAAAAGAATTAAAACAAACAATGCTTTTTTAATCATCTTTTCCCCTTTAAAGATTCATAATCAACGTGGAATGAATGGGTAAATAAAACATTAAAATGTCAGTTTCTAATGAGATGTAAAAGTAAAAAATATAATGAGTTTCGGGAGCGATTAATATCCATTCACAGGTTCCATGGTGCAGGTTGCAAGCGACAGGATTCAGGATTCAGGTTACAGGTTACAGGTAACAGGCTGCAACCTGCAACTTGAACCCTGAAACCTGTAACTATTTGCTACCATATCCCGAAAATCAATAGATATTTCGCCTTTTCATTGTCGGGAAATTTGTATTTTGAGCCCCTAAAGCTGAAGAAAAGGTAATTCACGAACAACAATAAGATAACAATCTGAAAACTTGCAATTAAGACTATTCTAAAATTTTAATCATGCGTCAACAAATTTTCGTCGGAAGGGAGAACGAGATACAAATCCTCGAAACCGCCCTGCAGGAAACCCTCAACAATCTTGGAAAGATCATCCTGGTTTCAGGAAATCCCGGTTCGGGAAAATCGACATTGGTGAGAAAATTCCTGGAAAAGCACAGGGAAGATTGTTTCGTTGCCCAAAGCGAATGTACTGCCGACGACGGCATCCATAACGCCTATGCTCCTTTCAACCATGCGGTGGAACTGATTGAAAAGCAGATAAAAGCCGGTGAGAAGGAAAAGCGCAATCAGCCTGGTGATAAGATGAAACGCATTTTCAAGATTTTCGGAAACGTAGCAGAAAAAGGCATTGAATCAAATGCCTTTGCCGCCATGGGTTTGGAGCTCATCAAAGGGGTTAAAACCCATTTCGTCGACAAAGAGGAAGAGGAAACCCGAAAACCCGACGAGAAGCAACGTGCATTGGAATTCCAGTTAAGGGAGCTGGCGGAGATCAAGCCTGTCATCCTGTTTATTGACGACCTTCAATGGGCCGACAAATCAAGTATAGATTTCATTTTTGCCCTGGGCCGGTCACTTAAGAATGTCCCCTTCCCCATTATGCTGATTGGTACGTACCGGCCTCATGAGGTAACGGAAAGAAATATCATTAACCAGGACGGGAGCAACGAGGTCATACAGCACCCATTTACGGCCATGCTTTCGAGGTTAATGCGTATCAACACGAAAGACGACAGTGAGCGCGAAGATACCTGGCTGATCCGGATTGATGTTCCCTCTTTCAGTGACGGGGAGATCCAGGATCTGATCACGCAAAAGTTCCCTCAGAATGATTTTCCTGAAGACCTGGCTTTATCATTATTCAACTATACAAAAGGAAGAGCCCTGTTTGTCAGTGAGATATTGGATTCACTCAAGGAAAACGGCGGCATCTACGCCGATCCCAATGGGGTGTTTCACCTGAAAAGCGATGCTCTCGATAATATCCCTGAAACCACTACTGAGGTAATCAAGGAAAGGCTTAACCTTCTGGGTGAAAATCTTCGGAAGATCATGAATTATGCCGCTGTGAACGGTGAAGACTTTTACCTGCAGGTGATCCAGAAACTCCTGGGAATAGAGGATGAGCTTGAACTGGTGGAAAGCCTGAAAAAACTTAGTAAAGATAAAGGGTTGATCATCGACAACGAGGAAACCCTGAGCATCGATGAAGTTTTCCTGGATATTTACCATTTCACGCATACCTTACAGCACAAATACATTTACGACCAGCTCAGCAATAAGGAAAAACGAATTCTCCACCGGAAAGTGGCAGAAGCTTTCAAGAATATCTTTGGCGACAGGATGGATCAATATCCTGATATCAAAGCCCAATATCATAAGCATTCCAAATATGCCAGCGGGTTGATCGACCCGACTACCCTGAAATTCTCAAAGAAAGAAGTGGATAACAGTCAGGAAGCAAAGGAAATCCTGGAAAATGCAGGGTTTGAGCTGGAAAAAGGATGGGAAGGTTACAACCAGGGAACGATGGCAGAATGTCAGTCTCATGCCGACCAGGCCCTGGCCTTCCTGAGCCAGATAAAAGTCCTGGATGAAGAAGGCCACCAGAAAAAGTCAGAGTGTTACACACTGAAGATCACTGCCTTCGACTGGGAAAACCGCTTCCCTGAATCCCTTGATACTGCCCGGAAAATGCTTGAAGAAGCAAAGCTCTCCGGTATCGACTCCCTGATCTTCGATGGTATGTTCTACCTTGCCATGGCATATGAGAATTTGTTCCAGCATGAAGAAGCCATGGCTCAATACCGGGAAACCATGGAGTTTGCCAACGGAAAAGAAGGTATCGGCAATCATGTACTGGCCCTCATCCGTTTCGGAAATTACCTCGCAGGGCAGGGTAAACCGGAGGATGCAGAAAATGCCTTTGATCTGGCAATAGAAATAGCGCAGCGGGATGATAACAACTCCATGCTTTCCTATGCATACAGTCTGAAAGCTTCCTTTATCGGTGATACCGGCGATTACCGCAGGGCAGTCACCCTGTACAATAAAGCAATTGCCATTGCAGAACTCGTTGATGACCAAACCGCCATTGCTTCGCATTATGAAGGCATTGCCTCCTTGTATAAAGATTTCGGGGAATATGAAAATGCCCATCATTATTACGGGAAATCACTGGATCTGAACCGCGAATATGCTTCAGAATCGAGCATTGCCCATAGCCTTAACATGTACGGCAACAATTACAGCGCCATGGGTGAGTTCGATCTTGCCATCGAATATTTTGAGCAGGCCCTTGAAATCAACAGCAAGTTTAATTACCTCGGACGAATAGCCACCAATCTCTGCAATCTCGGGGCTAACCATCTTTACCGCGGTGAAAAAGAACTGGCTCTGGATTACCTCCAGAAATGCCTTGAGATCGATTCCCGTTTTGATGATGTATTCAACACAAGTATCGACTATTTATACATCGGTCAATATTTCCACCTCACAGGTGAAATGGGTAAGGCACATACCAGTTTTGACAAGGCAATTGAAGGATTCATCAAAACAGAAAGCAATCTTTGGTTAGGCAAAGCATATGTGTTAAAAGGTAATCTCTTCCTGGATGAAAACAAAACCGGGGAGGCTGCCGCGGAATATTTCAAGGCCCTGGAATACTATCACAAAATGAACAATGATTTCAGGATTACGCAGACATATTTCTCCATTGGAATAGCCAATTATCTTGGCGGGCAATATTATCCTGCGCTGACCTTTTTCCGTAAAGCCCTTGCCAGGTATGAAAGTTCACGTGATTACCGTGAAATGATGAGGTGCATGCACATGGCGGGCATCATACACATTCTCCTGGAAGAATACGACAATGCCGCCCGATATCTTGAAAAAGCAGCAGACCTGTTCAAACACGAATACCTCAGCTATTTCTCCAAACGTATGATCCTGGAAACCAGTCCGGGAACACGCCGTATCCTGCTTGAAAACTACCAGAACCTGGCCAAAATGCTGATCGAGATCAACGAATCTTATGCCATCCAGCATTACAGCATTGCCCTGACCATAAACGGCCACGCCGGCACAACAGAAAATGAAGTGGTTCTCCGCGATTCCCTGACCAAACTGTACGCCAGGCAATCCCTTTTCGGACAAGCCATAGAACAACTGGAACTTGCAATTCCCCTGATAAACGATAAGAACAGCAAAGCAATCAAAGAACTCGAATTATTTGAACTAAGGGAAAAAATTAAAAATCCAACCCAGGAAATGAAACAAGCCAGGGCTTCTTTATTAGATAAATACCTGAATGAGGCCAGGATGTACCATAGCCAGGGAGATTACAGCGAAGCCCTTTGGTATTATGAACTTGCCATGGACCTGGCAAGCAATCCGGTACAAGAATCGTTTCAGTCCGACATCCTTTATAATATGGGAGATTGTCAAACCCAGACAGGTAACCATGACCAGGCTATTGAACTATTCAATAAGGCGGCGATGATACTGCGAAAAACCGGAAATAATGAAAAACTGGGAGATATCTTTCATGAGATGGGCAGTATATCCATGTCGCCCGGTAAATACGAACATGCCCTGGAGTATTTCCTGCAGGCAACGGATGAGTTTAAAACGCAGGAGAAATGGAAAGAAGCAGCCCGTGATTATAATTATGCAGGACGTTGTTTCCAGGAGATGGAGAAACCCGATAAAGCCATAGTGTACTTCACCAAAGCCATTGAAATTGCTGAGAAACATGATATTCAGGATAACCTTTCCATCTATTACAACAATATTGGAGCTTCTTACAGCTTCAACGAACAGGAAGATAAAGCAGCAGAGTATTACCTGAAAGGGTTCCATACCGCCAGAGATAACGGGGATATCTCCAACATGGCTTTTTGTGCAGGAAATCTGGGAAGGATATATGGAAGAATGGAAAGGACTGAGGAGTCCGGCGATTATTTCAGGAAATCGTGGGAGTTATACCAGGAACTTGGCGCTGAAGCACTTTCGCAAGGCTATTTGTCGGATGCGGATTATTATCTCGAGCAAGCCTGGGAAATAGCCAATGAAAACTATCTTGATGCTGATTGTAAGATTAAAACCCTTGAATTGCAAGGAGATGTTGAAACCAGGCAACAAAGGAGAAATAAAGCCTTTAACTATTACTACAAGGCTCTCTCCCTGGCTTTAGATAAAGATGATCCTTATCATCAGGCTGTGAACCTAAACAGCCTGGGAGAAATTTACCGTTACGTACCCGACTATCAGGAAGCCTATAATCACTATCATCAGGCTTTGGAAGCTGCCAAGAAAGCACAGGATCAATCATTGATAGCAAGAAGTTACAATAACATAGGCACAATACTGTTCCTGGCCGGACAAAAAGAACAGGCGCTGGAAAGTGCAAAAATCGCGGTAACGATCGCTGAAAACCAGAATGATTACGGTGTTGCCGGAGATTACCTGGCCAACCTGGGAGTATTATACCAGGAACTGGATAATATTCCGGAAGCTTTGGTTTATTATAAAGAAGCCGGAAAAGCTTACGACCGATGCAGTGATGATTATTCACGAAAACTGGCTGAAATATATTCCACATTGGGATTTCTTCTCAGGAATTCAGGCCAGATGGAAGAAGCGCTCGACTATTACAGGAAATCGCTCGACATCCATGTTAAGGCAAACAATCTGCACAGCCAGTCAACCGATTATTATCACATGGGGCAACTACAGCAGATCATGGGATTCTACGATGATGCCATTGAATATTACCGGCAAGGCTTATCTATTGATGAAGAGTTGGGTAACCGGAATGAAATGGTCGATAAATTCAACAATATCGGAGCAGCTTATTACAGCAAAAGGGATTACGACCAGGCCATCGAATATTATATGAAAGCAGTTGAAATCGATGAGGAAATCTATGACCGCGCTCAGCAATCCTTCCATCAGAAAAACATTGCCCAGGCTTATCAGGCAAAAGGTGATTACGACATGGCCCTGAAGCATTTTTATCAGGCCCTGATCCTTGATGAAAGTTTGGATGATGCCTTATCGATGTCGGACCGTTATAGCTCCATCAGCTATGTGTACCAGTTAAAGGAAGACTATGAAAATGCAATAAATTCTATCCATCAGGCAATTGAAATGGACGAGCTTACCGGTGATAAAACCCGTTTGACAGGCCATTTGAACGACCTCGGGGTCATTTATCAGGCTATGGGAAAGTACGAGGACGCCCTTGAAAACTATAAGAAATCACTCGACTTGCTTTCGGATTCGGATGATGTGTATAAAAAAGCGCTGAGAATGGGAAATATTGCCAAATCGCTTGCAGCACTGAAGCGCAATGAATCAGCAGGATTAAGGTTTGATGATGCTATTGAATCCTTCCTGAAAATAAATGCCGTGGAAGAAGCAGCAGACCTGAGCCGCGATGCCGGGGTAATCTTAGGCAATGCAGAAGAATACGCATTTTCTGAGCATTATTTCGAGAAATCCATAAAGTTGTTCAACCAGTTGGAAAAAATCCTGGATGTAGCCTATGCAAAAGAAAAAATGTCTGATATGCTCTACAGGCAAAACAACCTGGAAAAATCCATGACTGCCATTTCAGAAGCAAGAAACAGCTACCTCCAAAACCTGGGAGCAGAACATATGCGAAGCATAGAATCAACAGTTAAGATGGTTAATATCCTCTATGCATCAGGTAGATTAAGGGAAGCATACGATATGCTCAGTCAGGAGATACCAGTCATCGCCGGCACCCTGGGAGATGATCATGAATATACCATTTCCTGCAGGGAAGACCTGAAAAAAATAGAGGATGCACTGTGAGAGTAATTATTAGCAAAATCAAGTATTTTAAAAAAGTCAATACGTAATTTTACCCATATTTAGTTATTAACATTTTGTTAACACTTATAGTCCGATGGTATAATAACCTCTGAAATCACTCAAATAGAGTAATTTCACCCATTGACACCTCTTTTATTCCGGCTTAACTTCACCACTGATTTTGCAGTATGCAAAGTGTTATAGTATTGTCTTATAAATTATAGTTGACCAATTATTTAACCCAAATCTAAAATTTGTGAAGGGCGTAGCAGTATATACAATTCTTCTCATAATTATTGTATCACTTACCGGGTGTAAAAAAAACCAGGAAGAGGAGCAACCCAAAGAAATTGAGATATCCTTCACCGGAATAAAGATCGACCAGCTCGCTCAGAAAGAATACAACTCCCTTTGTTATATAGAAACGGCCGATTACGCCAAGGCCATCATCAACGGAACATCTTATTATCCCGAAGTCTTTTACCTTAATATTAATGGTGTAACCAGGACCTATACCCAATCCATCAAATTACCCTACGACCCTAATTCAAGCAATCTCTTTACGGTAGAACAATTCCACCTGATGGATGACCAGCAGACACCCAATGACAAGAGCGACGATGTTATCATTGCCTCCATACCGACCGTTGGCAGCGATTTTGCCATGTATGTCAGTACTCCTGTTAACTTCAGCATTCGGGTTGAGGAATTTAAGAAGCTTGAGATCCCGGTGCAGGTTTTATGCTTTGAGCCGGATCAATGGGAAAGTTTCGGATTCGACTGGTTTGCCATTGAGGAGATCGCCATCCTGGAGCAGTGTTTCTTTGGTGACCTTTGCGTTCAAAATCCCAATGATTATATCGGTTCGCTTTACGAACAACAATCAGGTCCACTGCAAATGGACATGCCGGCCATATTTAAGGTAGAAGTATACCGTAACGGCGAATTCGAGGGCGAGTTTTCCAATGAATCCTGGCTGGGTGAAGGACAACCCTTGTGCATAACATACAAAGATTACCTGCATAATCCTGACCTGTTCGAGTTCCTGTTGTATGTGCTTGTTAAAACAGGAAGTGACTTTGATTACCGTTATTTTCAGTACTGGTCATTCTCCGATAACGAAATGATACCCGACGGCTCAGATGGTGTGGTAGATTTCGTGCTCGGACCCTGTGCTACCGATGCCGACTTTTTCCTGCCATCCTATATGAATATACCATATACAGCTTCACTAAAAACAACAAATTATGCTCCGGGAAATCCCGGGGGAGGCTATATAAACTCCAAGCTTTCGGATATTCCCTCAGGATTTGATGTATCTAATGGGAACAACGCCTCCTGGAACCTGGATCATCAACTATCTGTTGCAAATGGTAACGAATACAGCATGGACGTATATAGTTCTTTATATACCTTTTATGGTCCCGATTTCCTGGAAAATGAACAGTGGGATAAAGTGAACTGGATCATGAACCATCTCGACTGGTATCCGGGACATACCTGGGAAGATATACAGGGAGCCTTTTGGCTGCTCGACCTCCAGGAACCCTGGAATGGCAGCGCAACCGGTGGTATACCCGATGTTACCCAACTCCAGTACGCACAACAGATGAAGACCGATGCAGATGCATACGGGACAGGATTTGAACCATCCTGGGGAGAACAGGCTGCTGTTATTTTCACGGAACAGGGAACACCACAGGGAGCAGCACACCCCAATCTTATCATTGTCTTTATTGAAATAACACAATAATAATTCCACCAAACTTATAAATTGAAAATGAATGCAATAACCCTAAATCTTACAAAAATGAAAAACCTGAAACTCCTATGGGTAATACCCATTATGATCACGCTGGTTTTTACCATGTGTAAAAAAGACCAGCAGGAAGAGACCACCCTGCCAACTGAGATCGAAGTAACTTTCGCCGGTGACCAGGTGGATCCTTCAAACTTCAAAAACGACGGCGTGCCGAACTGCAGCATGGAAATCGTCGATTATGCCAAGGTCGTCATCAATGGCGTAGAATACTTCCCCGAAGTATTTTATCTCACCATCAACAATGTTGAGAAACCGTATACACAGTCCATCAAATTACCTTACGATCCCAATGTGACTTACACGGTTACCCAGTTTTTGTTCATGGACGACAACCAGACTCCGAATGACATGAGCGATGATGTTATCATTGCCGCTACACCCGAGGTTGGAAGTACCTTTGCCGGTTACATCAGCAAACCGGTTCCCTTCACCATTGATGTACTCGAATTCCTGAAACTCGAGATCCCGGTTGAAGTGATCTGCTTCCAGCCCGATGTTTACACGAGCTTTGGTTTCGACTGGTTCGTAGTTGATGAAGTTACCATCCGTGAAGAATGTTTCTTTGGTGACCTTTGTGCCAAGAATCCGAATGATTACATCGGATCTCTCTATGAGCAGCAGACTTATGGACTTCAGATCGACATGCCTGCCATCGCAAAAATCGAACTTTACAGGAACGACAACCTTGTTGCTACTTTCGACAATGAAGACATACTTGGCGAAGGACCGCTTTGTGTTACTTATGCCGATTACGATGACCTGGTCGACAAGTTTGACTTCAAACTCTTCATCCTTGTAAGGGATGGCGCAGGCTTCAACTACAAGCCCTTTAAAACCTGGACCATTTACGACGCTCAGGTTATCCCGCAGGGAAGCGACGGCATCGTTGACTTCGTACTGGGTATGTGTGCACCTGATGCAGACTTTATCTTTGCACCCTATATGAACCTTCCTGCAACAGCTACTTACAAAGTAGGCGGACAAACAGCTCCCGGCAGCATGGGAGGATATCTGGATGCTATTCTTACCAATATCCCCGCAGGGTACGAAATTTCAAACGGAACCTATGCTTCATGGTGTTTCGACCACCAGGTAACCATTAATGTTGGCGCTACATACAACATGGATGTTTACAGCTCATTGTATCCGGAACTCATGCCCGCAGTCATCGCAAACGATAACTGGGATATGGCCAACTGGATCATGAACCACCTCGATTGGTATCCGGGTTACACATGGGCCGATATCCAGGGCGCATTCTGGCTGCTCGACGTGCCTCAGTGGAACGGAAGCGCCAGCGGTGGTATGCCCGCACTGTCAACCCTTACCTGGGCTCAGCAGATGTATGACGATGCAGTGGCATACGGTAACGAATACCTTCCGCTACCCGGTGGCTGGGCTGCCGTTATATTCCTGAAACAAGGAACCGGCAACTCACCCGTGATACAGACCGTTTTCATCGTTGTGGATCCGTGATGTAACTATTCAAACTAAGTTTTGATATATATTTAAAACCTGTGCCGAAATAACCCGGTACAGGTTTTTTTCTTATTGCTGTTAGTCATAAAACAATAATTAGTTCCCTGAAACTTTAAAACCTTTACCTTTGCCGTTTGTTAATTATTCAATTTTAATGTTTCACGTTCATGGATAATACCAACAAAATATCCTTCCTGAAGAAATGGTGGACATCGGTTCGCCCTTTCGCATTCCCGGCCTCAACCATGCCGGTTATCTTTGGTACCGTGCTGGCCATTGTTTATGGTGATACCGGCTTCAACCTGCTGAATTTCATACTGGCTTTTGCAGGAATGGTTATTCTTCATAGCGGAGCCAATATTCTCAGCGACATCTATGATTATAAAAAAGGAATAGACAAGCTTCCCAATCCGACCAGCGGAGGCATCGTCAGGGGATTCATCAGCACCAGGGAAGCAACCTGGGCGTCAGTGATCCTTTTATCAGCAGGTACTATCATAGGGCTTGTACTCACCTACCTTACAGGCATCTGGCTGCTGATTATCGGGTTTGCCGGCCTTTTTATCGGTGTTTTTTATACTTCAGGAACCCGTTTTGCACTAAAATACAATGGATTGGGCGACTTTGCCGTGTTCATGAACTTCGGTATACTCGGCGCCCTGGGTGCTTATTATGTCCAGACTACAGAGCTTTCCTGGATACCTGTTTTATGGGCCATACCCATGTCAACCCTGGTCATTGCCATCCTGCATGCCAATAACTGGCGCGATATCAGCTCCGATAAACAAAAGAATATTTTCACCATTGCTTCCCTCCTGGGAGATAAAAAATCTCTCCGGTACTATGGCTTCCTGATCTATGGCCCGTTCTTCATGGTGTTATTGCTCATTTTGGTTCCTTACCTCCTCGTCCCTTCGCTTGATGCCATGCCCTTTACTTTCCTTATCACCCTGCTTGCACTGCCCCTGGCCATCAGCCTCTGGAGAAAAGCCCTGAACAGGAAAAATCCCAAAGAACCCCTTGATTTCATCGCCCTCGACGGAGCTACTGCCAAACTGAATCTGGTATTTGGATCGCTCTGTACACTGGCCCTGTTCGTCCACGCTCTTCTTCAATACCTGGTCTGAACATAGAGACAAAACCCTCACAGTATGCCAAAGAAAAAACTGATATTCATCACCTTACTGGGCATACTTTTTTTTATCCCGTTATTTCTGTTCCGTAACCTGGGACCGCTGGATTTCTGGTGGTGGATGAGCCTCAACCTGATCGTACTTCTTAGCTTTGTTTTCATTTCTGATCATGGTTATAAAAAAATCCTGCGGCAGGACTTTCTCTCCCATCCTATCCGGAAAATCGCTTTGGGTGTATTTTCAGCGCTTGTTTTGTATGGTGTTTTTTTTGCAGGAAATTACTTCTCACGGCTTATTTTGCCCATTGCCGATGAGGGAATCCAAGGCGTTTATAACTTCAAGGGTAATGCCGATGCTTTAAGAATAGCGTTATCCATGCTTCTTATCATCGGACCGGGGGAAGAACTGTTCTGGCGTGGCTTTCTCCAGAGAAACCTGGAACCCTACCTGGGTAAATGGGGTGGATTTGCCCTTGGGGTACTTATTTATACCGGTGTACACGTTTTCACCGGAAATCTCATGCTCATTACCGCCGCCCTGACAGCCGGACTGTTCTGGGGATGGATGTACGCAAAATACCGCTCTATGCTGATGAATATTGTAAGCCACACAGTGTGGGATGTGGTGGTTTTTGTGGTGTTGCCTTTTGCATAATCTTTCCGGGAAATATCTAAAACACAATTCCTGATGGCTTCATCCGGCATTATTTCTTAAACACAAAATACACTGCCAAAATCAAAAAAACAAAGCCAATCAGATGATTCAACCTGAAGGTTTCGTTTTTAAATGCCAGGATGGTGAAAAGGGTAAACACCACGAGGGTGATTACTTCCTGGATCACCTTTAGCTCAACAAGCGTAAAAGGGCCTCCGTTTCCTTTAAAACCAATACGGTTTGCAGGCACCTGGAAAAAGTACTCGAACAGGGCTATGCCCCAGCTTATCAGTACAACGGCGACCAATGGCAATGCGGCAAACCAGTTAATTTCCCTGAACTTTAAATGGCCATACCAGGCTAGGGTCATGAAGATATTGGAAAGTATCAGTAATCCAATGGTATACAGTCCGGTTTTCATAAATCGAAATAAAATCCGGCAAATATACTCCATATCTTAATCAGCAGATAATTCTCCTCCATGATAAAAGATTCCCCTGAATTTTTAAGATTCATTCGAAAATTTAACGTGAATATTTCGAATTGATTTGAAATTTTCACGTGAATTTACTACCTTTATTCCAAAATTTGTTCTATGAAAATAGTCCGGAAAATATTTAATTCTATCCAGGAAGACCTGAAAAACAACAGAAACATCATTATTTTATATGGTGCAAGGCAAACCGGAAAAACAACACTTTCCAATGATGTCCTGAGCGGTACAAGTGAATCAGTACTTAAAATAAATGCGGATGAGATAAAATATGCAGATGTACTCTCTTCACGTGACCTTGATCGTATGAAGTTATTGGTATCAGGATATGACATTCTCTTTATTGATGAAGCACAAAGAATTCCTGATATAGGCATCAACCTGAAGATAATTCATGACAATTGGCCTTCATTAAAAATTCTTGCAACAGGTTCTTCATCTTTTGATCTGGCAAACAAAGTCAAGGAACCACTGACAGGGCGAACCTCCACTCATATTCTGTATCCGATCTCATTATCTGAATTGTCTGTTCAAGTCAATGCATTTGAACTACAAAGCAAGTTGGAAGAATACATGATATATGGCATGTATCCGGTGATTTTTCATCACACATCAGGCCATTCCAAAGAAAAGTATTTACGTGAACTTACTTCTGCATATTTGTATAAGGATGTTTTCGAATTATCATCAATAAAAAATAATTCAAAGATTTCATCGCTTTTAAAACTACTGGCGCTTCAAATCGGCTCTGAAACATCCGTCAACGAGCTTGCACTGAACCTGAAGCTAAGCCAGGAAACCGTGGCATCATATATTGAATTACTTGAAAAAGCATTTATCATATTCCGCTTAGGTGGTTATAGCCGGAATCTCAGGAAAGAGGTATCTAAGAGAAATAAAATATATTTTTGGGATCTTGGTGTCAGAAACTGCTTGGTAGAAAACTTCAATAGTTTCAATATTAGAAATGATGTTGGAGCATTGTGGGAAAATTTCATCATTTCAGAAAGGTTTAAATACCTGGAATACACTCAGAATTTCCTTTCCTCCTATTTCTGGAGAACCTATACCGGTGCCGAAATCGATTATATTGAAGAAAAGGGCGGAAAACTATATGCCTATGAAATAAAATACAAAAAAGCCAGGAAAATTGCTCCTAAAACATGGGTAGAGCAATATGGAGACAATTATAAGAGTATTACCAGGGATAACTTTTGGGAGTTTGTTATTTAAGGGTTGAGAAGGATACGCTGGGGTTCTTCTGCCGCGCGAGGTTGGAGAGTTTTACAATAACCTATCTATAGAAAAATATCTCCTTTTTAACCACAAAGAAACATTCACCAACGAAATTAGCACCGGCACCTCCACCAGCGGCCCTATCACCGCGGCAAAAGCCTCTCCTGAATTGATCCCGAAAACAGCAATCGCCACCGCAATGGCAAGCTCAAAATTGTTACTGGCAGCCGTAAAAGCAATGGTGGTCGTTTTTGAGTAATCCGCCCCAATCTTTTTGCCCATAAAGAAAGAAACCAGGAACATCACCACGAAATAGATGATCAGCGGAATAGCTATCCTGACAACATCCAGCGGGATCTTGACGATATATTCCCCTTTCATGGAGAACATTACCAGGATAGTAAATAGTAAGGCTATCAAAGTGATCGGACTGATTTTCGGAATGAACTTACGGTGATACCAATCCTTATCCTTTATGCGAATCAGGATAAACCGGGTAAGAAATCCTGCAATAAAAGGAATACCGAGATAAATAAAAACGCTGATGGCAATTTGCCGGATGGTAATATCCACAGCAAAAGATTCCATACCCAGCCATCCTGGAATAACGGTAATAAAAACATAGGCGTAAAAAGAAAAAAACAGCACCTGGAAAATGGAATTAAACGCCACCAGTCCGGCGGCATACTCACGATTCCCTTTTGCCAGGTCGTTCCAGACAATAACCATGGCTATGCAACGGGCCAGCCCTATCAGGATCAGTCCGGTCATATAATGCGGGTAACCCCGGAGAAAAACTATGGCCAGGACAAACATCAGCACCGGTCCGATAAGCCAGTTCTGCACCAGCGACAACCCGAGTATCTTTACATTCCTGAAAACCCGCGGCAACTCTTCATACCTGACCTTTGCCAACGGGGGATACATCATCAGGATAAGGCCTATGGCGATGGGGATATTGGTTGTACCTGAGGAGAAAGTGTCCCAGAATTCCGCAATACCCGGATCAAAGTAGCCCCAGAATACACCAATAAACATAGCCAGGAATATCCACAACGTGAGATAGCGGTCTAAGAATTTAAGTCGTTTTTTCATTTTTCACTTACTTTTTTATAAAACTCCAGGAATTGCGCTTTGATCTGGTCCCTTACAGTCCTGAAAACTTTAATGATCTCTTCTTCCGTTCCGGTAGCGGCTGCAGGGTCTTCAAAACCAATATGCAAGCGGTGTTTCACCTTTCCTGTGAAAGCCGGGCAGGATTCTTTGGCCCCGTCGCAAACAGTGATCACAAAATCAAATTCCTGATCCAGGAATTCATCGACCAGTCGGGGCCGGTTTCCGGAAATATCAATACCTGCTTCTTTCATCACCTGGATGGCTTTGGGATGAACCTGCTCCGCAGGATTGGTTCCCGCAGAAGAAACTTCAATCTCCGCATCGAAGGACTTGAGAAAACCTTCTGCCATCTGGCTGCGGCAGGAGTTACCGGTACAAAGTATCAGAATTTTCATTCTTCAGAATTTTAGTTGACCATTATACCATAAATCAAACCGCTCAGGGTTGCCATAACAACCACCAGACAAACATATACGATGGTTTTCTGTGTACCCATAACACTCCTGATCACCAGCATATTGGGCAGTGACAACGATGGCCCGGCCAGCAAAAGCGCCAGAGCAGGCCCCTGTCCCATACCTGAATTAATCAAACCCTGTAAAATGGGAACCTCAGTAAGTGTAGCAAAGTACATAAACGCTCCCACGATGGAAGCGAAGAAATTGGAAAACAACGAATTACCACCAACTAATGAAGATATCCATTCATTCGGTATAATTCCTGGTATCTGTGTTTCATCATGGGTTGAGCCCAGCAGAAAACCGGCCACCAGCACCCCGAGCGCAAGCAAAGGCATAATTTGTTTGGCAAAATCCCAGCTTGAGATCGTCCATTCACGGTTTTCTCCGCCGCTCATCAGGGTAATCACCGTTAATCCGGCCAGTCCGGTTACAAAAGGAATTATGGGATTCGCAAAAGCAATGGCTGTGACCATCACAGCAAGGGCAGTTAATAATACATACCACCATTTGATCTTCAGTACTTTGATCAGGGAATAAGCCAGGAAAAGGGAAAGTACTGCAGTGATCAGCCATTTCTGAGACCAGAGAAAATACCATAAACCCTGTTGGACATCATTGCCGGGTTTGCCCCAGTTCACCATCACCAAAATAAGTACAAGCACAAAAAAGTGAAAAGCCGTTTGCCAGAGAGGCCTGCTTTCCGGTTCAACCATCACATTCATCTGTTCTTCAGCCTTTTTTCTTTCTTCCTTGCGGTAAATCATCGACATGATCAGCCCGATCAGCACACTGAAGACTACCGCACCCACTACACGGGCAAGCCCGAGCTGCCAACCCAGAATCCGGGCAGTAAGGATGATAGCCAGGATATTAATGGCAGGGCCGGAATACAAAAAAGCAATGGCAGGTCCCAATCCTGCTCCCCTTTTGTGAATACTTGAGAACAATGGCAAAATAGTGCAGGAACATACCGCAAGGATGGTTCCTGAAACCGATGCCACTGTATAGGCCAGCCACTTTTTCGCGTTGGCACCGAAATATTTCAATACCGAACCCTGGCTCACAAACACCGCGATTACTCCGGCAATAAAAAAAGCCGGCAGCAAACATAAGATCACATGTTCCCTGGCATACCATTTCGCCAGATCCAGCATGGCAAAAACCGCCTCATTAAACCGGATACTGTCGAGAGGCAGAAAATAGGCAAACAGGAAAAACGCCGCTATCCAGAATAATATCCGGATTTCTTTTCTCCATTCCATAATCCTGCATTTACGTTCGTATTTTAACGAACAATGATTTAAAAATTTTTATAAAAGCAACAAGACAATATAATAAACGCCCGTTCCAATAAAAAGAACAGCAATCACCCTCCGGAACCACTTTTCAAAAATTTTCATTTTGCTGTAAAACTTTCCGACACCTGAGATGGTAAAAGCGATAAACCAGGCAAAGATGATAACCGGGATTCCTGTAGCAATAGCAAATGATACCGGCAGAAGTAAACCCGATGAACTGCTGATGGTCATTGGAATAAGCATTACAAAATACAACACTCCGCTGTAAGGGCAAAAAGCCAGGGCAAACACCATCCCCAATAACAGCACCTCCCAGGAAGAACTGATGCCTCTTTCCTGAAACCGTTGTGTCAGATTGCTTAGCCCGGGAAAGTTGATCCTGATAACATCCAGCATAAACAGTCCGATGATAACCAATAAGGGCCCCAGGATTTTTTCGCCATACTGCTGAAAAAACCCGGAAACACTCATCTGATCAGCACCATAATATATAACGGCCGCCAGTCCGGTGTAAGAGATGGCTCGTCCCAGCGTGTAAATCAATCCGTTATAAAAAACCTTCCTCCGGTTTTCGATGTCCTTGCTGATAAACCCAATGGCTGTAATATTGGTGGCAAGCGGGCACGGACTGATAGCAGTCATCAGCCCCAGAATAAAAGCTGCCAATACCGGAACAGATGTATTGGAATATAATTCCGAGAGAAAGCTTTCCATAATGGGTTACAACTCCTTTATGGCTTTTTCTATTTCAGCTTTTAGCTTATCAGGATCTGATTTGGCATACAGAAATCCTTCAGAGGTAAGGTCTTTCTTCTTGTCTCCCTTAACTACCAATAAAGTTTGGCCTTTGATTCCATACTTTTCTTTCAGCTCATCACCGGATTTATCTTCAATGTTTACTGATTTGAAAACTACCGTTCCCTTTTCCATTTCACCGGGATAAAGTTGCTCAAGGGCTTTTTTGGATTGTGCTTCAACGTTTTTGCAAGTCATGCAACGCCGTTCAAGATGAAAATAATAAACGGCAGCTTTAATTTCCTGCCCGTCCTGCTGTGTAACTACTTTTGTTTCCTGCTGTGCAAAAGTACCGGTTAATACGGCGACAAGGACAATAGATAATAATACTCTGATTGTTTTCATAGTTAACTATAATTGATTCGAATTAATATAACCTTCTATCTCCTTGGCAGAAAGCAACCTGCCACTGGCAACAACTTTACCGTCGATTACCAGTCCTGGCGTGCGCATGATCCCATATTCCATGATCTTCATGATATCATCAACCTTCCCAATCTGAGCGTCAATCCCCAGCTTAGTGACTACTTCTCTGACAGATTTCTCGAGCGACTGGCATTTTGGACAACCCGTTCCTAAGATTTTAATCTCCATTTTGATCCTTATTATTCGTTGTTCGTAAAACTGCGAACAATATTAAGAAAAAATTTTATGAACCGTAAAAGTCGAGGAATAATTTTTTTGCTTCTTCCCAGCTTTCCCTGTTGATGCAATAGCGAATCTTAGGCGCTTCAATCTCTCCCTGGATAAGTCCCGCATCCTTTAATTCCTTCAGATGCTGAGAAAGCGTCGATTTTGCAATGGGCAGAATCTCTGAAAGGTCACCGCTGTAGCAACACGATTGCTTTTCCAGTAGTTCCAGGACATAGATCCTTACAGGGTGCGACATTGCCTTGGCATATCTTGCCAGTAATTTTTGTTTTTCGCTGAGGGGTTCTTCTTTCATAGGCATACAAATTTAATACATTTTTATCAGTCAGGATGAAATGACCTGTAATCATTCACAATGACAGATCTATATATTTATTCATGCAATTCTTTGAGTTCGTTTTCATATTCTTCTATTTTTGCGAATGTATATTAACCAAATTCAAAATCCTGATTACTATGAAAAAATTCTACATGATTGTGATCCTGGCAGTTATGGGATTAATATCCTATAGCCAGACTTTGATCACAGAAGATTTCAGCGGCGGCGTAATGCCTCCGTCGGGTTGGAGCATCGATGCCCATGCTGCCAACTGGAGTATAAGCAACAGCGTCAACGCAGGGGGTATTGCACCCGAAGCCAAGATGAACTGGAGTCCACAGTTTAACGATGACAGTCGTCTGATCTCCCCGCTCATCGACCTGACGGGAGCATCCAACGTCGTTCTTCAGTTCAGGCACATGCTTGACGATTACAGCGGTACTGCTTATTCCATCGGAGTAGCCACTACCTCGCAGGGAAGCGGTGTATGGAATATTGTGTGGGAAGTCAGTCCTACCGGCAATATTGCCGCAGAGGAAAAGATCCTGGAAATTACCAATGACGATGTCGGTCAGGCTGATTTTCAGTTTTGCATCTATTTCAGCGGGAACTCATACAATATGGATGGATGGTTCATCGACGATATCGTGCTGTTCCGTCCCTATGGTCTCGATTGTGCCATGAGCCTGATCACAACCTATCCTTACCTGAATGGTCCGGCAGAAGTTACCGGAAAGATCACCAATGTTGGAAATACTACCATTACTGACATTGACATAAACTGGCAGGCCAACGGTGGCATAGTTAATATCACCAACCTCACAGGATTGAACCTTAACCTAACCGAAAGCTATAACTTCACCTGTACCGATATTTTTAACTTCCCTGTAGGTTCCTATAACCTGAAGGTATGGTTGTCAAACGTGAATGGCATCAACGACGACAATCCGGCCAACGACACTTTAAGCAAGCACATCAGCGTTGTTAGCCATACTGTGGCCAACAAGCCCTGCCTGGAAGAATTTACCAGTTCCACCTGCGGCCCTTGTGCCACGCTCAACACAACGCTGAATCCCTGGTTGGAGACACACGCGGATGAGCTTACCTTCGTGAAATATCAGATGGATTGGCCAGGAAACGGTGACCCCTATTACACAGAAGAAGGTGGGGTTCGAAGGAATTATTATGGTGTTTCCTACGTGCCTTGGGTGAATGTGGAAGGTTCACTGGTATCAAGCAATACCAGCGCTATCCAGGCTGCCGTGAATGCTGCTGCAGCCGAACCGACTTATGTTAGCCTGGTCTCTTCCCACCAGATCAATGGAACAGAAATCACCGTGAACGCGGCTGTCCTTCCTTTTGCAGGATTTACAGACTTCAGGGCCCACATCATTGTGATGGAGAATACAACTTACGGTAATGTCGCATCCAACGGGGAAACCGAGTTCCACCATGTGATGATGAAAATGATACCCGATGCCGATGGTTCGGTAATGAATACCACAGACAGGGAACCGGTAAATCTTGATTTTACGGTAGATCTGATCGACACCTTCATAGAAGAAATTGATGACCTTTCGGTACTGGTATTATTCCAGGAATTCGGCTCCAAGAAAATCTTCCAGTCAGCCTACTCCGTCGAAAACGGTGTTTTCGCCACGGAAGCCCACCTCAGTGACCTGACTTACGACGGTGTTCAGGTGCCCGGCTTTGACCCCCAGGTGTTTGATTACACCATCGAACTGGCACCAGGAACCACTGATGTCCCCCTCGTTGAAGGTATCCCTGTTGATGATAAGGCTATCGTGGTTGTCGTGCCTGCACATACGCTTCCCGGAACTACTGTCGTCGATGTTTTCGCAGAAGACCTGATGACACATAACCGTTATTCCATCAACTGGGACATTGAAACCGGGATCAAAGATCCGGAAAACAGGCTGATCAGTGTTTATCCCAATCCGACCACCGGAATCATAAACCTTGGGACCATGGATAACGGAGAAATCATGGTTTATTCCCTTAATGGCGAACTTATAAAATCCATTAGGCAAATAAACTCAAATATCATTGATTTATCCCAACTTACCAACGGTATCTATATCCTGGAAATAAGGGATACAGAAGGAGTGGTATATCATAGCAAAGTGGCTGTGTTAAAATAACACCACCCTGCCTGAAAATGCTTCTTTTCCGGTATTTAATCTGATCAGATATACACCATCCGGTAAGGAAGAGGCATTTATAGACTTCACCAATTGTCCGGGTTCTTTCATAAACCAGGAATAATGCCATACCTCCTGACCCTGAGCATTATAAATGGAAGCGTGGATATTTCCGGAAACAGGTTCATTGGTTTTCAGGGTAAAGAAATCAGCAGCCGGATTCGGAAAAACATGCAGGGATCCTGTTACCTGTCCGGCAACCGGTTCCGCTATGCCTGTAGCCAGCATAAAATCATAGACCTGAAATCCTGCGGGACCGTCACCGATGATGGCATAATTCTCCCATGCCGTCACTCCAAGCGCGAAGCAGCCTGAGCGCTGATAATATCCTGTAATAAAAGGATTGGCAGGATCCGAGACATCCACAACCTGCACACCGCCGTTGATATACGTGGCCACATAAACATAAGGCCAGGTAACATCAAGCTGCCAGGCAACATCAGGAAGGGTGATATAGGCCATCGAATAAGGACTGGCAGGGTCTGCCACATTGATAACCTCGAAGCCTCCTACATTATCCGCCACATAAACATAATCACCCCAGGCTGCCAGATCGTATCCTGCACTGAAAAGCCCTGCATACCGTGAAACAAACTGAGGCTCTTCGGGATTGGAAATATCGAAAATATATAATCCCTTGGTATCCTCATCCTCAAAAGGCTTATAATCGATCAGATACAGATAATTCGAATATACGTCCAAAGCCTGCACATAGCACCACTCCACACCCGGCGTAGCCCCGTTGGTCCAGCCAAATTCATGAGCAGCCAGCACTGGATTGGATGGATTGCTGAAATCCACCACCCGAAATCCGTCCCACCAACAGGCTATAAAAGCATAATGATCTTTCAGGCAGATATCATACGTCATTACCGGGGCAGTATAATGTCCTGTTTTCACAGGATTATAAGGATCCTTCACATTCATGATATTTACGGGATTACTGGAGGTCATGCTCTTGGGGATATAAACGGCGAGGGTATCGCTCACGGCAACCAAAGCCCCTTGTGTCGGTTCGAAACCGGTTTCAACAGGATGTGTCGGGTCTGACAAGTCAAACACACGGAAACCATTGCTCCCCGTGTACGCATAATCTCCTGAAGCTTCCACAGCCGTAATGTGCCAGGCATGCGGGATATCGGCTGCATGAACGGGATTTTCCGGGTCGGTAACATCCAGGATAAGACAACCGCTGCTGTTCCCGGTGGCGGCAACCACAGTACTGCCGCAGGAAATAAAGTTCTGATAGCCCTCCACGGTAGTTATAAACTCAGGTAGCGCCGGATCGGCCACATTTACAACATTGACCCCGCCACCCGGATTGCTTGTGGAATTGGCAATATATACATAGTTGCCATATGCGGTAACACGGTATGGCCAGCCTTCAACGGCAAGTGTACCTAATGAAGTTACCCCTCCCGGATCACTTACATCGAAGATACGTAGCCCAAAATCATAAGCAACTACATAGGCAATCTGGTCCATGACAAAAATACCGGTGGTATTTCCTGAAGCCACACCGGCAATCACCGGGTCGTAGGGATCGGAAAAGTCGATGATCCTGAAACCGGATGTACCCAAAGCAAGATAGGCATAATTGCCCTCGAAAGAAGAGTTCCAGATCAGCGGACCGCTGACGATCTGATGGGAGATCATCACAGGATTCCACGGATCGCTGACATCGGCAACATAAAATCCATCGGCAACGGTAACGATATAAACATAATCGCCCCGGGCAAAGATGCCTCCCCTTGGGTAACTATTGGTGGGAATCCGGCTCATCCTCACAGGATTTACGATATCTGACAAATCCCAAACCTCAACTCCTGAAAAATACGCTGCCAGGTATAATCTTTGGGTAACCGGATCATAATAACTGGCATCTACCAGTGCCCGGGCCCTCACTTCTGAGATCTGCACAGGATTATAAGGATCGCTGACATCCATGATCAGCACTCCTCCCCCACTTCCCACAAAAACCGTATCTCCGGTAGGTGAGGATGTAACGGAATAACTTTGTCCGTAAGGCCAGTTACCTGTAAAACGCATGTTCAGCGAGTCATAGTCGAGTTCACGCATAACCTCTTCCTTTATGCCTGGAATATCCGGGACAGACTCCCAGATCTGGCCGGCAGGTGGACCTCCAATAATATATTCCGATTGTAAAAGCGGTGATTGTCCGGATAAAACACCTGTCAGGAACAGGATACACCCTGTTAATAAAATTTTTTTCATAATGATATGGATTAATTTTCCATCGAAATATACAAATTAAACCTAAATATAAAAAGTCTTCCTGATTTAAAAAACCTGGAAGACTTTTTATTTATAGAAATTCACTAATGTCCTGAACAAACTACTCAACCAGCATCCTGGAAGTCTTTACCCCGGATTGAGTATTCACTAAAATGGTGTACATCCCGGGATTTAAACCGTTAAGGTTAACCTGAACCTTATAATCTCCCGGTTCAGCTTGATAAACCAGTTGGCCCATCGAATTGTAAATACACAACTCATCTATATCCACGTCCGTTCCGATAGTCACAATATCTTTCACCGGATTTGGATAGACCAATATTTCGAGGTTTTGCTCCGGCAGTATTTCCCGGGTTCCAATTGTGCCCATCAACCATGCAAACATCCGCTCCAACAATTCTGTCCTAAGTGTCGGCTGGATAACACAGGCAAGTGAAACCGTTGAGAAAATGGTGCGATAATTGCCGGCATCATACTGAATAGCGGTAACACTATCGGATCCTGCATAACTCATCTCAAGAAGGCTTTGTCCCGCATGGTCAATCATCAGATCAATATATAAACCTTCACGGGATTCCGTTGTGTACAAGTCTTCTATTCCGAATAACATCCCGTCAGCCAGGGAACCTGCCACACCGGCTACTACTGAAGTATCAGGAAAATCTAGATTCCAGACATCCTGAAGTACTTCCCTTAAACCCAGAACATCATAAGGAAAAGAACCTGAAGACAATACACCGGCAGAGCTGTAGCGGTCCCAAAGGTAATCCTGTGCGGAAAGGAGCAATTTACCACTGTTCACGCTGGTGTATAGTAAAAGGTTAAACTCATCGTCATTGGTCATGGTCTGGCTCTCCTGCCAGGTTTCTCCGGTGAACCAAAGAACAATGTCGTAAGCATTCATGGCGGTAGCATCCGGCCCGTTGTTGGCTGGATCTTCCACTTCAAAATAATCGTAGGTCAGTCCAAGGGCATCCAGTACTTCCTGGTAACGTGGCCAGACATCGGTAAAGCTTTCAGAATAAAAACTACCATCCCTGTCGACACAAAGAACGCTCTGACCAAAAATGAAGAAACTGCTGAACAAAAAAGAAAGGACTAAAACTACGCTTTTAAGCATGGTAAAATTTTTCATGGTATTGGGTTTTGGTTAATAGTTTATTACGAATTAAAGGTAATATTTTATCAGGAAGGATCAAACAAATCCATATCAACAAATGATTTCAATTTACCGATGGACAGTTTCGCTTCGCAAATGGATATGGTTTTTAAATAATTAAGAATGAATAAACAAATATTAACTATATTTAAGTGCCTAAAAAAATGCATATGAATACTATCTGGAATAACCTGCTTGTTTTGATTCTCGCTAACTTCCTGTTAACATGGAATCTGTCTGTATTCGGCCAGGAACAGGATTCCTGCATCTGGATCATCACCAACCGGACCATTAACCCACCGGACGAACCGGGAATGTTTTTTGGCAGCAAGGTTGACCCTCAGGGCCGGCTCAGGTTTGTCAAAGGTTGCAAATGTCCGATGGAAAGATGGAACTACCAGTTACGGAGTGATCTCAACGATCTTTTACAGGATATGCCTTCAGGAAAAGACATCGTGGTCTTCGTCCATGGAGATTATAAAGCTTTTGATGAGGCTGCGGACCGCGGATTGGAAATTGAAAACACATACGATGTAAATGTATTGCTTTTCACATGGCCTTCCAGACTTCCTGAATCGTTTGGCACGAAAAACTTTAAAAACTCACAAAATAATGTACGCTTGTCGGCCGGTCAGTTTTACAACATGCTTGAACTAATCCAGGAATACAAGACTGCCCCTGACAGTCCATGGAAAAACTCCCGGCTTACCATGTTCCATCACAGCCTGGGTAACTACTTCCTGGAAAGAGTTGCAACAGACAGCAGCATCACAATAAACCTGCAACCCGGCCTTTTCGACAATCTCGTACTTAACGCCGCGGCCGTGAATGCAGAAGGGCATGAAAAATGGCTGGAGAAGATCAATTTTGCGCGAAATATTTATGTGACCAGCAACAAAATGGATTTTAACCTTAACGGGGTAAGGTTCTTCACAAACGATGGAAAACAGCTTGGTGAACGCATTTATCCCCCGCTGGCCGGCAATGCAATATATATCAACTTCACCGAAACGGTTGGTTTCAGGACTCCAACCGGAGCTTCACACACCTATTTCCTGGGAGAAATAATGGAAGAAATACCCAACCTCAGGGAGTTTTACAATACCATTTTCCATGGAGAACAGCCTGATCTGAGTGACACAACCCTTTTCAGGGTCAATACGGAAGGACTTGGTTATGATTTAATCAGATGACATCTCCCCCGGGGCAGATGTCATCTGTCACAAATAAATATTATACCCATGAAAAAACCCATTTATATTTCATTATTTGCTGCCATCATCTTGTGCAGTTCCTGCGTTTCCTGGAAACCGGGCTGGAAAGAGATCGATTACGGCAGCATACAACAGGATGCCTCAGCCATTCTGGACGAGGCTGCCACCCTGGAGCAACAGGCCGATGATGCTGCAAAAGTGCAGGAATTGATCGCGACCTATAAAAAAGCCCTGCAATACGACCCCGACAACATCTACGCGCTCTGGAAGACAGGCAATTACAACATTCTCATGGGCGCCGCCTATGCAAGTAAAAAAAGTGAGCGGAAACGCTATTACAAAGAAGCCATACGGTATTGTGAAGCGGCGATGTACACGAATCCTGAATTTAAAAAGCTCGCGGATCAGGGAGTTCCTGTATGGGAGGCCTGCGAGGTGCTTGGAGAGCGGGAAATATGGGCCATGGGATACTGGTACACCGCCATTTTCAATTATTTCAAGGATTGTTTGTCAGGACTAGGCAGGGTTTTTAATACCCGGCTTGTCATACACAACAACATCATCATGGATCGCATGGACAAGATCGATCCTACCTGGGCCGGTGGAGGCAATGCATTTTCAAGGGGCATTTATTATGTTGCCATCCCGGAAAAGTTTGGAGGCAGCAAGGAAAAAGCCAGGGAATACTTTAACAAGGCCATTGAAGTTGGTCCTACTTATCTTGTAAACCGCTGGGGAAGAGCAAAATATTTGTATTCTTTAACAGGAGAGGAAGAAGCTTTTGTCAGCGACCTGGAATGGGTTCTCAACCAGGATCCGCATAAAGCAGGGAATCCTTTTCCCTGGAATGTTTTTTTTCAGCGTCAATCGCAGGAATTGCTGGATCAGCGGGAAGAAATATTCAGATGACATCTGCCCGGGGGCAGATGTCATCTGTCTCTGTCAAACAACTTTCAGCTTCCATCTCCCCCGCCGGAAAATCACAAATGCAGTGATGGTCATCAGCGATTCGGCGATCAGGATGGCATAATAAACCCCGTTTTCGCCTATTCCTGATGTTATCGCCAGGAAATATGCCAGAGGAATCTCAACCACCCAGAAACAAAAGAGGTTGATCCATAAAGGAGTCATCGTATCACCGGCGCCATTGAACGAATTGACCAGCACCATACCGAAACCGTAAAAGAGGAAACCGCTGGCGATGATCCTCAGACAGGCTGAACCGGATTTCAGAACGGCAGGATCGCCGATAAACATCCCGATGAAAAACTCAGGTATGGCAACCAGCATAAGTCCGATCATACCCAGGATCACCACGTTGATCTTACTGGTACCCCAAACGGATCTCTCTGCACGATCGGGCTTACCGGCTCCCAGGTTTTGTCCTACCAGAGTAGCAGCCGCATTACTTATTCCTAAAGTTGGCAATAATGCAAAAATGATGATCCTGATGGCAATGGTATAACCGGCCAATACTTCGCTCCCGAATTCGGAAATGATCCTGACCATACCTATCCAGCTTGCCGTGGCAATGAGGTATTGACCGATGTTACCCGATGAAAGCCTGATCAGGCGTGTCATAACATTAGGGATGATCCGGAAATTCTTTTTCCGTAAAACAATCCTCGTTGATCCCCTGAATAACAGGTAAAACTGGTAAATCACCGCCAGTCCCCTTCCAATAACGGTAGCTATGGCAGCACCTTCTATGCCCAATTCGGGAAAAGGTCCTAAACCAAAGATCAGCAAAGGATCAAGGATGATATTCAGGATGTTGGCGAACCACAGCACGCGCATGGCTACCACCGCATCACCGGCACTGCGGAAGATGGCATTGTTTATAAACAACAACATAATCACCACATTGGATCCCAGCATGATACGCAGGTAACCCGAATAGCTTTCTATTAATTCAGGAGAAGCGCCCATGAGTTCCAGCAGATCGCCGGCATAAAAGATCCCGGCTATTGCCAGGGGAACTGAAAATACAACTCCGATTATTATAGCCTGAAAGCCTGAAGTAGCCGCTGCTTCCGGGTCTTTTTCACCAATACGCCGTGAAACAAGTGCCGTTGCGCCCATAGCAAAGCCCACTCCCAACGAATAAACGATGGTCAGCATGCTTTCGGTTAAACCTACCGTGGCCACAGCATCAGCGCCCAGCCGGGAAACAAAGAATATGTCAACAATGGCAAAGATGGATTCCATCAACATCTCCAAAACCATTGGGATGGAAAGAAGAAAAATGGCCCGTCGCAGGCTGCCTTGCGTAAAATCCTGCTCCGAACCGGAAATGGCTTCATACAGATCCCTGTAAAAACTTTTCCACCGGAAAGTAGTGATCTTTCTTACAGGTAAATAAAATAGTAGAAAATGCCTGGCTTTATGGTTATTTTTCATTTCGTTTTCGTTTTTGATTGGGATTTAACAGTTTCAAATGGTTTATCAGGGCATAACAGCCCGAAAGGATGTTAATCACAAATCCTGGCATAAGGGTAATTTGATTTTTCATGGTTTTTCCTCCGAAATTTTGATGAATAAAAAATATGTTAATTGAAAAAAAGCTCCGGGAAATAATTCCGAAAACAACCGGATGAATATGTCCGGTATGACCTTAGCAGGTCACAAAAAGAAAGCCGGTAATGATGATAGGTTTCATCGGCAAGTAATGAGACTCCAAAAATAAACAGGGATTTTTAAATATCCAAAAAAAATCTTTACCTTTTGCATTCGAAACCAAAACCGGCAGTTATGAAAAATATCATTGTAATTCTTTCAGGATTATTCCTGTATTCAAGCCTTTCAGCACAGCAATATATACCCCTTCAGGACAACTGGGATATTCCCAGCGGTTCCTGGTATAACATCATAGGTGGCACGTATAATTTCCCTGATCCTGAAAAAGACGGGGTCATCCGCATCATCAACAAACACAACATCATCATCGATGGCGACAGCGTAACCGTAAACGGCGCGGATGACCAGGGTTACATGGCCATTATTGAGAATTCACATGACATCATCATCCGGAATTTCGAAATGGTAAAAGATTACTACTATGCCGTTAAGATTAAAAATTCGCATAATATCATCATAAACGGGAATGTGTTTTCACATAATAAAAAAGATACCACAGGATGGATCTCTATCTGGACCGGCGTAAATTCAGCACTGGGTGGTGGTGTGCTGATGGACCAGTGCCGGGCAGTGGAAGTCTTCGATAACACTATGCAGCAACAGAACGACGGGGTGGCCATGTATGATTGCGATAGTATCCATATCCACGACAATATCCTGAACTGGAACACAGGATTTGGTATCCGGATGAATTTTACCGATTCCTGCTACATCCATCACAATGTTTGCAGCCATGTGAACCGTGAAACCGACCCGAGCGATTGTGCGGCCATCCTGCTGATCGTATCCAACGAAAACACGGTTGTGCACAATGACTTCACCTATTCCGGCGATGGCATTTTCCTGGGACAATATGAATATTCGAGCATACCCAACAACAACTATTTCGCTTACAATGATTGCTCCTATTCGCCGCACAACGCGATTGAGGCCACTTTTGCCGATGGCAATGTTTACAAACACAACCTCTGTAACTACAGCCATTACGGGTTCTGGCTGGGTTATTCATTCAACAGCCTGGTCGACAGCAACGAGGTGATCGGCAATCAACATTCCGGCATTGCCATCGACAGGGGATACAACAATACGATCACGCACAATATCATCAACGAAAACCCCACAGGGATAGAGCTTTGGGAAGGAGACGGGATTCCTCCCTACCAGAATCAATATTCCCACGATTACCAAATCCTGGGAAATACCATACAGGGGAATACCATTGCCATCTCGGCCAAAAAGACGGAAGGCCTGATCGTGAAGCACAACGACATCCTGGAAAACCGCAATGGTATTTACATTGAAGGAGAAGCACAGCATGATACCATTACCGGAAACCTTTTTAAAAGAAGTACCTTTTATCACATTGAGAACCGGAGCACCCAGGAAATATATGCGGTAGCCAATGATTTCGGTTTGAACGACGAAGATGTGATCGCATGTAATATTTACGACATCCACGATAATTCTTCGGTAGGCGAGGTTATCTGGCATCCATTCACCCCCGGCCCGGATCCTGCCTGGCAGCACATCCCTGTATCCGATCTTGCTGAGCCCCCGGCTGTTTGGTTTTCATACCCTGAAGCCTGCTGGTCTTATGGTCTCTGGGAACCGACCATCACATCCTGGGATACGGTCAACAAAAAGGAAGGGAACGCCTCCATACACCTGAGTACCGGCAATGGCTGGGACCTGGGCATGCTTTACCGGCCGGGGGGTGATTCCATCGCATCCTGGGCCCTGCATGAAACCGACACCTTGTTCCTGTGGATCAGGAGCGTGAACAACACAGGATATGGCTTCCAGTACTGCAATTTCATCCTGGGAAATGATTGCGGGGGGTATTACAAATACACGGCTTCTGCCGGCACCATCCTGAACCCGACCATGAACCAGTGGAAGCATTACGCTATCCCGCTGACCGGAGCATCCCCCTGGAGCCGGACAATATTTGGCAATGTCTCCTTCAGCGATATCTCCTTCCTGGAATTCCACGCCGACACCTGGGAATATGGCTTTGAGCTGTGGCTGGACGGGATACATTTTTCGTCACCTGGGGTGGGAATTGGCGATAATGCAATAAAGGATCCAGGAATCACCGTTTTTCCCAACCCGGCTCACGACCGCATTAATCTTCTCCTGAATGAAAATCTGGAGGGGAAAAGCGAAATAGCGGTATACAATTCCTTCGGGAAAACAGTTTACAACCGGCAAATCACCAAAACCGCAGGCAGTCCCATGATCCACGAGATCGATGTAAGCAACTGGCCGGCAGGGATGTATGTGATAAGGGCAATGGGGAAAAATGCTTCATGGAATATTAAAGTTTTGGTGAAATGAGAGGAGGAAGGTAAAAGGGGGGCAGGTTTCAAGTTACAGGATACAGGTTTCAAGCTGCAGGAAGCTAAACTCATAACTCATAACTCATAACTCATAACTCAAACCCAAACTCCTGCAACCTGCAGCCTGCAACCTGTAACCTGCCCAGCATCTCACCAATTTACTCTACCCCACAATAAGAAAATCAAGAAATCCTGTAAAACAACCCTGATAAAACAGATGGAGACAATACATGCTGGATGCGTTGATTGAGCCAACCATTATGAAAGACATATTTAGGCGCTCATTTACTCAATTACTCTGCCAAAGAGGGTTTTAGGGTCTACTATTGGCGGCAGCGGAACTTTGAAATGGATTTTGTCATTGAAAAAGGAAACAAGATCATTGACCTGGAAGTTTATTTTAACTAATCTTTGATAAAATATTTCGAAGATCGATTGTATGCAATCGAAGATTTTACATCACCCCGCCTTCTCCCTCTTACCCAAACAGGCTCACATATTCCCCGAAAATAAATACCCTGTTACGCCGGTAACCAGTCATTTCCTGCAAGATGCCCAGCTTTTCAAAATCTGAGATCATCCTGAGGGCTGTGGAGATGTTCACGTTCAACATTTCTGCAACATCATTACCATCCACTACCGGCTGTGAATATAATAACCGCAGCAAAGCCATGCCTGAAGGTGCCTTTTTCCCGAGCTTGGGCATATCATGGGTTTCAAGCCGCTGCCTCATATCTATGATCTTACGGAAAGTGATAATTGAATTTTCTGCTGTTTGTCTTACACCTTCCAGGAAAAAGATAAGCCATTGAGCAAGGTCGTTCTGAACACGGGCACGGGTAAGACGATCATAATAATGAACCCTGTTTTTCTCCAGGAAATCGCTGAGATAAAGCACCGGTCTGGTCAAAACCTTTCTGCTAACCAGGAATAATGTGATGATCAATCGTCCTATCCTTCCATTACCATCCAGGAATGGGTGTATGGTCTCAAACTGATAATGGGCAATCCCTATTCTTATCAGATCAGGAATCATCAGGTCTTCATTGTTCAAAAATTTTTCCAGGTCACTCATGAGCTCCGGTACCTCTGTGTGATGCGGAGGAATAAAAAGCGCATCCTGAATTGATGAGCCACCCACCCAGTTCTGTGACTGACGGTATTCACCGGGCTGCTTATGCTCCCCTCTTACTCCTTGCAATAGTACCTTATGTGCCTGCCGGATTATCCTGCCACTGATGGGCAAACGGGAAAGGCTTTCAATACTTGTATTCATTGCCAGCACATAGTTCCTGACCTCCTGCCAGTCATCCCGCCTTTCCGGATCAATATACTCCTCCTTTTGTAATGCCTCTTCCAGCCGGGTACGTGTCCCTTCTATCCTGCTGCTCGTCAACGCCTCCTTCTGGACATGCATCCTGATGAAATAATCAACATCAGGCACCAGTGAAGAAAAAGCATTCAATTCTCCCAAACAGATGTTCGCCCTGCTCAACATATGGTCCAATTTCTCATCAGCCGTAATCCAGGCATGATTAACGGGATTGGGCAGAAAACTCCTGTACTGATATTGCTTCTCCTGTTTTCCCGATATAAAATCCCTAATATACATATCTGCGAATATAAATCATCTTATTTGCACTTATCTAATTTCCTGCAAATATAACAATATTTATTTGCACAAAACCAATTTTCTGCAAATATGAGAAGATTGCTTACAGGTAGCTTGCAGGAAGAGTTAAAGTTACCGAATAATTCAATCAGCAACCTTTAACAAGTATACTGCATCCAGTATCCGCTTTTTATTTATATTGCACACGAATAAATATCCAAACCATGAAAAAGATCTTCGCTATTTTGATGTTTGCATTATGCTTTTCGTGGGTGTATTCCCAGGAAGACCCCGCAACCAAAGGCCTCGAAGCCATCACCACCGAAGCCGTTCAGGGCCAGCTTGAGTTCCTTTCTTCCGACTGGACCGAAGGTCGTCAGACAGGTACTAAGGGTGAATTTATCGCCGGGGATTATATCGCGAGCATATTCAAGATCTATGGTTTGGCCCCGGCCGGGGATTACCGTTTTACGGAACTTACGCGGGAAGAACGGTGGGAAGGGAAGAAACCCGAAAAATACCGTTCCTTTTTCCAGGAATTCAGTCTGATCAAAAGCAAAGCCGGCAAGGAACAGCATCTTTCCGTGACAAAGAAAAACAAGAATGGTGAATCTACTTTTCATTTCACCTACAAGACAGACTTCGAATTCGGCAGTTTGCCCCCGGTAAGCATGAGCGGGGCAGCACCGGTGGTTTTTGTGGGTTACGGGTATGTGAACGAAAAGGAAGGGTACAACGATTACCAGGGTGTGGACGTCAGCGGCAAGATCATCATCCGTCTTGCCGGGTTCCCGGGAATTAACGATACAGCCTCCGAAGCCTTCCGCAAATTCCATCCGGAAGGCCGGTATGGGTATTATTATCTCAACCGCGACAAGAATAAGGAAGCCCGTGAAAGAGGAGCCATCGCCGTTATTGAACCCGGTTATGAAGGCATACAGAAAGACTGGACAGTTAACCTGCCATTCCGCTTTAAATCCGCTATTTATGAAGGCCCTGAAGAGCTGGAATCACCTTATGAATACGATTTCAGTCTTCCGGAAGACACCCTGAAGACCAATCCCCTGATCATCCGGGTCACCCCTGCCATCATGAACCTCCTCCTCGATGGTTCGGGCATCCATCCTGATGAATTCCATAAATCAATAGCAGCGCGGCCCAAACCCATGTCGAAGGAGATTTTCGGGAAACAGGCCGGATTTGTGACAACAATGGAATCGGAGATCGTCACAGCACGCAATGTAATCGGTATGATCGAAGGGAAAAATCCTGATTCGCTGATCGTGCTGGGCGCCCATTACGATCACCTCGGCATTCACGATGGCTACATCTGGAACGGGGCCGATGACAACGCATCCGGCACTGTGGGTGTAATGACCATCGCCAGGGCCTTTCTTGCAACCGGCGAACAGCCGGAGCGGACAATCGTTTTCGCAGCCTGGACAGGCGAAGAGATGGGGTTGCTTGGTTCAAGCTATTTCGTCGACCATCCCGTAAAACCCGTGGAGAACATTCTGCTCAACCTGAATTTCGATATGATCTCACGGGATTCCCGCAACGATACCCTGAAAAACAAATGTTCCCTTTCCTACTCCAAATCACATCCCATCCTGGAAGAAATAAGCAAAAAGAACAATGAAACCCATGAACTGGGCCTGGATATCGGATTTCGTGCATCGGAAGGCGGACGTGGAGGCAGCGACCATGCTCCGTTCTCCATGAAAGGCATTCCTTTCGCATTCTTTATGGCCGGCTTTACAACCGATTACCATCAACCTACGGATGAGATCGAAAAGGTTAACATCGATAAGATGACACGCATTGTCAAACTCGGTTTCCTGAATGCATGGAAACTGGACAAAGTCAATTTGAGTCGAAACAAACCAAAACAATAACCCATAAACCATATACCCATGATCATTAAAATCCTTGAAATCCTTAGAATCGTCGGAACTGGACTTGGCATATTCCTGGCATATTACCTTGGAGATACCCCCGAAGAGATCCTGCACATCATGACACCCTGGATCCTTGGTTCCATCGCGGGGTTTTCCGCCATCGAAGGACTTCTGTTCGCAAAAAAAGCCGCAGAAGCAACCGGTTACGAGCAAGGCAGCGATTACCAGAAACAGACGGGATTTGCCTTCTTATCCTTTGCCCTCATGGCTCTGCTTGTTTATTTTGCCCATTGGAATCCTATGGCCAATGTAACCCTTGTGCTTACTTTTCTGCTTTTTCTGTTACAATCGGCTATTAACCATGGATACAACATTTTTGCCAGGAAGAACACAACCTGGAAAAACATGATACGGCCCTTGCTCACGGCATTGCTGATTGGTGTTTTCTGGTATCCGGTTCAAAGCGTGTTGATGCAATAACAGTTCACTTCCGTACAGCAAGTGAACACCATAGGACAAAAACGTCTTTTTTTTGATCTCAAATTTTATTCGTAATTCATTGAATATACGACCAATATGGTCTTTGGTACTAATTTTGAAACTCTCTGCTCAGCGTTCTTTTTTTCCTGGTAAGGATCTTTCAGCCACGAAATGAACACCGGAGCGGGCTTGTTCGTTATGTAAGAAACGCTTTAAGGCGGATAATTATAAACAGATGTTGAAGCAGAAAAATGAAAAGAGTGTTTCTTACCATGATATCATCCATAATACTATTAAGCATTAGTGCGGGCAACCCGAAGGTTTCGGAGCCATCTGCCGACACGGCGACGTTTGGTGCAGGTTGTTTTTGGTGTGTGGAGGCGGTTTTTCAGAGGCTGAAAGGAGTTGAATCGGTTAAACCCGGGTATTCGGGAGGGGATATAAAAAATCCCTCTTACAGGGAAGTTTGTGCAGGAACCACCGGTCACGCTGAAGTAGCGCAGATCGTGTACAATCCGGAGATCATCTCCTACGATGAATTGCTGGAGGTGTTCTGGCAAACCCATGACCCGACGACCCTTAACCGGCAGGGAGCTGACGTGGGTACGCAATACCGTTCCGTCATCTTCTATCACAATCCTGAACAGAAAAGGCTGGCGGAGCATTATCTGAAAAAACTGGATGAATCGGGTGCCTTCCGGGCTCCCATTGTCACAGAAATTAAACCTTTGGAGGTTTTTTATCCTGCGGAAGATTATCATCATAACTATTACAACGATAATACCTCCCAACCTTACTGCCAACTGGTTATCAAACCAAAGCTGGAAAAGCTCAGGAAAGTCTTTGCCGACAAGCTGAAATAGCTCCGGTCAAAGAGTATAGCCCCCGACCGGAAACTGATTCCATCTTACCGCTTACTTATCTTACATTGACTCATGCGTCATTGTGTAAGTATATTTAACTGATTCGGTTATCATCCAATATATGAATATCCTGGGAATATCAGCATTTTATAGCAATGCCAATGCATGTCTGGTAAAAGACGGACAAGTTGCCGTTTCAGCCAAGGAGGAGACATTCTCCGGGATACCTTACGATACCTCTTTCCCCGTCAATGCCATAGAGTATTGTTTGGCTATGGCGAATATACCGGCATCCGGGCTGGATGCTATTGTCTTTTTCGAAAAACCCTTTCTGAAGCTGGAGAAGCAGCTTGAAACGTATTATGCTTACGCTCCCAAAGGGGTTTACAGTTTTGCAACCACGATGCCGGTCAGGGTCAGAGAAAAACTGTTCACCAAAGCATTCATCAAAAAGCAATTAAAGAAATCGGGTGATATAGACCTCGACAAAACACCGATACTTTTCAGCGAATGCAATCTATCGCTTGCTGCTGCCACTTTTTATCCTGCTCCCATTGAAGAGGCGGCCATCCTGATCATTGACGGACAAGGAGAATGGGCCACAACATCGATATGCCACGGACATAAGAATAACATCAAAATCATCAAGGACCTGCGCTATCCAAACTCACTGGGTATACTCAGGGCAGCCTTCCGTTATTATCTGGGGCTTCCTTCATTGTCAGCGGACAAAGAATTCCTGGCTCTGGCATCCGAAGGCAAATCTCATTCCGATCAAACGGCGGATTTCCGTAAAATCATCATGACGGAAATGGTTCATATAGCCGATGATGGCAGTTTGTCGTTAAGCAGAAAATTTTTCAGGACGGTATCCGGACTAAGCCGGATCAATGCATCGGCCTGGAAAGGGGTATTGGGGTTTGAAAGAAGAAGGTCAGGGCAAGACTTTAAACCCCATCATTACAATCTGGCGTTGGCTTTGCAGGGCATCTGGGAAGAAATTATTGTGAAATTAGCCAGGGAATCAAGCCTCCTGACCGGTTCGGTAAATCTTTGCCTTGCCGGGGACCTTTTTACCGGCGACCTGGATATAGAGTTCCTGGGAAAAACAGAAATATTCAAGAATATTTACATGCCGCATGGCTGCACAGATGATTGTGCTGCCATTGGAGCCGCCCTGGCAGTCAACTATATTTATTTCAAACAGAAAAAGACTATTCTCCAGAACAACCTTACTATGCAATAAATAAATACTCAATATTATGGAAAAGATAACAGATCTATGGGATTTCATGAGAACACGCAAGAAATTCTGGTTATTACCGGCGATCAGTTTAATCCTTATGGCGGGAATACTCGGACTGCTTTATATCTTCATCGTTACACCCATTGCCTGGCTTCAGTGCTTTCTGATGCAAAATCCGTTGAAAAGAACTCAAATGGATAATGCCAGCTATCTTGTTGTCAGGAACCATGTGTACAAACCTTCCGATTTTGTAAAACCCTGGTAAAAAAATAGCCCCAGTAACGAGTGTTATCCGGGGCCGGGAATATATATGGGCCTGGTAGGGGAATCGTAATTTATCGGTCTTGCATTATAAAACAAGGAATATTTTTTTCTTCCAGGCTCTGAGCATTCAAGTATGCTGAGATTATTAATAAGAACAAAAAAAGCATTGTCGTAATCATGGCTTAAATTTTTAGCTACCGTTTGGTTTTTATCAACAATCGGATACAACAAAGTAACAAAGATTAGCACGCCTTGTCAACGGAGGAAATCACCCGTTTTCAATAATACTCAACGAATTAATTCAGGTGTGGAAATTGCGTACCTGCCAGATTGCAGGTGGGGAAAATACGTATTATCTAAAAATTTAAATATATATTGACTCCATGTGCAGTTTTGGCATGATATTTCCATAACATGAGGATATTATATTATTTTTGTGATTCACAAACCCATTTACTCATGAAAAGGACCCTTTTTACCCTTGTATTATTTCTGGCTTCAATTGTGATGATGGCACAGGTTGTCAGTGAAGACACTCGTCAGAAATTCGGTATCAATGTTGCTGTTTTTAATGATTTCTGGATGGATGTCCCCGATGGTTTGGACGCAAGATTCATGAACCAGGGATCGAACGTAGGATTCCAGTACAACCATCGTTTAGGGAAAAGTCACTTATTTCTGACTATAGGTGGTGGGCTTGGTATGCATAACTTATATAGTAATGGTGAAATACTGGATATTAAAGCCGATACGATTAGTTTCACCAACATTACCCGCGACTATAAAAAGAGCAAGCTATCGTTGACATACCTGGATATTCCCTTTGAGTTCACTTACAAATCAAAGAAAGGGTTTCGGATGGCAGCCGGTTTTAAAGCCGGTTACCTGATCAGCAGCCACACAAAGTATAAGGGAGACCTTTCAAATACCGACGGCACCCTTGTTAAATATAAAAACATTGGGGTAAAACAGATTGAGCCGTGGCGTTACGGGCCAACGTTCCGTGTTGGATACCGGTGGATCAATGTATGGGCCTATTACCAGCTTTCAACAGTTTTCCGAGAAGACAGAGGGCCGGAGTTCTATCCTATTTCGGTCGGGATCATGATACTACCGTGGTAACAATTGCCGGCAGGGCATTCTTCCTGGTACTAAATAAACAAAAACAGACAAAGCATAATGGTAAAACCTGCCAGGAATCCTGCATAAACCTGTGCCGGTGTATGGGCGTGTAGCTGCAAACGGGCAAATCCAACCAGCCCCGAAATAAGTGTGATTATTATCAGAACCAGGGGAATATCGATCATCAGCACCAGCGATAAGCCAAGAAAAGCTCCCAGTACTCCACCGATCCCAACCATATGTATGCTTATTTTCCAGAAAAAGTTCACCAGGAGAGCAATGACTGCCGTGAGTGAAGTCCCGATCAGGAAATAATAGAAAATGGGAGAGATCTGCATGTTTTTCAGCAGATAATACGTAAGATAATAAAATACGATGGTGAGAATAAAAGGCAGTATCCTCTCTTCCCTCGATTCCATGTGTAATGTTTTGATAACACCACGATAATAAAGGATCAGCAAGAATATGAGCGGAAAAACAAAAGTAGTTGTAAAAATCATTCCGATGATCAGCCATTTCGACACCGGAGGTAATACCAGTGCAAAGAACACATTCAGGTTTAAAAGGACAATAAATCCGTATGTGGGGATAAGCAATGGCTGGAAGACTATAGAAATAACTTTGGCTGCTTTTGATTCCATAAGATTCAGTTAATCAGGAAGAATGTTAACGATCGTATAATACCCTTGATTATTCAGCTTAGCTCCTTTCTCAGCCGGGCAACGGGAATGCTTAATTGCTCCCTGTACTTTGCCACAGTCCGTCTTGCAATATTATAACCTTTTTCTTTCAGGATGGCCGTAAGCTGATCATCGGTATAGGGTTTCACTTTATTTTCAGCTAATATGCAATCCGACAGTATCTTCTTTATCTCCCGGGTCGACACCTCTTCTCCGCTGTCCATCTGCATGGATTCGGAAAAAAAGCTTTTAAGCAGAAAAGTACCAAAAGGGGTTTGAACGTATTTGCTATTGGCCACCCTGGAAATGGTTGATATGTCCATATTTACAATCTCCGCAATATCTTTCAGGATCATGGGTTTAAGTTTGGTCTCATCTCCTGTAAGAAAATAATCTCTTTGAAAATCCATAATGGCCTGCATGGTCACCATCAAAGTATGCTGCCGTTGACGGATAGCTTCCATGAACCACTTGGCGGAGTCGATCTTCTGCTTCACAAACAGAAATGCATCCTTGCTTTTCTTATCATTTTTGTTCTCCGCATAGGTCTCCATCATTTCAACATAAGAACGGTTTACGCGAAGCTCAGGTGTATTTCTGGAATTCAATGTTAATTCCAGTTCCCCATTGATATTGGTGATAATGAAATCAGGAATGATATAATGGTTGGTCTTCGTAGTTTCAGAAAGGGAATTCCCGGGCTTTGGATTAAGCTTCAGTATTTCATTGATTGCATCCTTAAGCTGTTCATCTGTAAATTTGGTTCTCTTCAGTATCTTCTCATAATGTTTCTTGGTAAACTCATTGAAACTATGCTCCAGGATGTTAATGGCATTTAACACGTCATCCGAAGGGTCTTCAATCCGTCTGAGTTGAATGAGCAGGCATTCCTTGAGATTCCTTGCACCCACCCCGGGTGGGTCAAACTCCTGGATCATATAAAGTACTTCCAGTATTTCTCCCACGCTCGCCTGAATATTGTGTGAGAAGGCAAGGTCGTCAACCATAGCCCTTACATCACGATTTAAGTATCCTGAGTCATCCAGGTTCCCGATCAGCGTTTCGGCAATATGCCTTTGTTTTTCGGTCATAGTGCGCAAACCAAGCTGATCAATCAGGAAATCCTGAAATGTTACCCCTGAAGCCATTGGCACTTCCCGATGTTCATCATCGGGGGATGCATTATCAGAACTCAGCCGGTACAGGGGAATCTCATCATCATCGAGATAATCATTAATATCAAATTCATCATCGCTTTCATCGTAAACGTCTTCCAGCTCATCTCCTCCGGTATCTTCCTGATCAACCGGCTCTTCTGCCTTACTTTCTGCCTGAAGGTTTTCATTATCCCCGAACTCTTCGAGAGCCGGATTTTCCTCAATTTCCTGTTTAATTCTCTGATCCAGCACAGCAGAGGGTATCTGTAACAACTTCATCAGCAATATCTGCTGAGGAGAAAGTTTCTGTAAAAGCTTTTGTTGTAGCCTTTGATTGAGCATGATCAGTTTATTCCTGTTTACAACCGCATCCTAAATTTACAACTAATTGAACGAAAAAACAATCTGTTTAGAAAATAAGATTAAAACTCCGCATTCTTTGGAGTACGCGGAAAAGGAATTACATCACGAATATTCCCCATTCCGGTTACAAAAAGCATAAGACGCTCGAATCCCAGTCCGAAACCACTGTGAGGCACTGTCCCGAATTTTCTGGTTTCAAGGTACCACCAAAGTGTTTTCTCATCAATACTCATTTCGTGGATACGCTTTAAAAGCTTATCGTAAACCTCCTCGCGTTGTGATCCACCGATGATCTCACCGATCTGGGGGAATAGCACATCCATGGCCCTGACCGTCTTACCATCATCATTTTGTTTCATATAAAATGCCTTGATCTCCATTGGATAATCCGTAACGATCACAGGTCTGCCAAAATGCTTTTCAACGAGATATCTTTCGTGTTCCGATTGCATATCCACACCCCATTTTTCGACGGGATACTGGAACTTCCCTTTTTTATTTGGTTTTGAATCTCTCAGGATCTCAAATGCCTGTGTATAGGTAATTCTTTCAAAGGGATTTTTCATCACGAACTCCAACCTTTGGATCAGGTCCATTTCCGAGCGTTCTTCCTGTTTCTTTTTGGATTCTTCTTCCAGGAAGCGTTTATTCAGGAAATCCAGATCGTCGCGACAATGATCCAAGGCATACTGAATCAGGTACTTCAGCATCTCTTCTGCCAGGTCCATGTCATCGTGGATATCATAGAAGGCCATTTCGGGTTCTATCATCCAGAATTCGGCCAGATGCCTGGAGGTATTTGAATTCTCTGCGCGGAAGGTTGGTCCGAAGGTATAAACATTCGACATGGCCAGTGCAGCCAGTTCTGCTTCAAGCTGACCGGATACTGTCAGGTTAGTCTCCTTGCCGAAAAAATCCTCATTGAAATCAACCTTTCCGGATTCATCGAGGGGAGGATTTTTAGCATCCAGCACGGTAACCCTGAACATTTCCCCTGCGCCTTCAGCATCCGATCCGGTGATGATGGGAGTGTGGATATTATAAAATCCCTTATCGTTAAAAAACTTATGAATGGCAAAGATCATGGCGTGCCGTATCCGGGTGATGGCGCCGAAGGTGGAAGTCCGGAAACGCAGATGTGCCTTTTCCCTGAGAAACTCAAGCGAATGTTTTTTTGGTTGCAGGGGGTATTCGTCGGGGTCGGCTTTCCCCAGGATGGTCACTTCCTCGGCATTCACCTCCACAGGCTGGCCGCTTCCTGCCGATTGTACCAGTTGTCCGTATACCGACAGGGCAGCGCCCGTCTGTATATCGGAAAGCAGCGATTCCGGTATCTTTTCAAGGTCGACTACTATCTGCAGATTATGAATGGTGGTGCCATCGTTCATAGCAATGAATGCAACGTTTTTACTGCTGCGTTTGGTCCTTACCCAACCCTTGACAAGAACCGGCCGGTTGATGTCTTTTGATGCCAGAAGCGCCTTAATATCAAATCTTTTCAGCTTATCCATAAAGGAATATTGTGTTTGGTTTCCTGCAAAAATAAACCTTTTTACACTATCTGAAATGAATTCCGGAAATTTGCTCCTTGTCTTTACACTTTAGTACCTTTGACATCGAAAAACAATTTCCTGATGGAATTTTCACCCACCGCTGCATGGTGCACCTGTCCGGGCCCCTTGATCATAGCCGGTCCCTGCTCTGCAGAGACGGAATACCAGGTTTTGAAGACCGCGGAAGAACTATCCCGTTCAGGCAAGGTTGGTGTCTTCAGGGCAGGTTTATGGAAGCCACGCACCCATCCTGGATTGTTCGAAGGAGTAGGTGCTGCAGGATTGCCCTGGATGAAAAAGGTAAAAGAGAGCACAGGGCTCCTTACGACGGTGGAAGCCGGGCATCCGGACCATATACGCCTTGCCCTGGATCAGGGGATAGACATGATATGGATAGGTGCCCGAACGGTTGTAAATCCATTTATGATGAATGAGATTGCCGGCATCCTGGAAAACAGAGACATACCTGTTCTGATAAAAAACCCCGTATATCCTGATACGGAGCTATGGACAGGTGCGCTGGAAAGGATTTACCATGCAGGGATCCGGAAAATCGTTGCCATACACAGGGGCTTTTACTCATATGACAAAAGCCGGTTCCGCAATGATCCCCTCTGGGAACTGCCAATAGAACTTAGAAGGCGTATGCCATCCCTGCCGATGATCTGTGATCCGAGTCACATTGCAGGATCCCGGAATTATATCCGGGAAGTCGCTCAGGCAGCCTTCGATCTGGGCATGGATGGCCTGATGGTGGAGGTTCATTACGATCCCGACCAGGCCCTGACCGATCGTCAGCAGCAAATCACACCTGCCACGCTGGATGAGATATTATCCGGTTTGCGATATGGGGAACAGTCAGCAGCGGCAACTCCCCCCGACCGTCTGGAAGACTTGCGCAGGCAAATCGACCGTATCGACGCCTCACTGCTTGACCTTCTGGCCAAAAGGTTCGGGATCGCTGAAGAAATAGCCATGATTAAACAATCACAGAAACTGAACATACTCCAGCTTAAACGCTGGGAGCACGTCCTGGAAAGCAGGCTAAGGCAAGGCAAACTGCTCGGACTGGAAGAATCATTTTTGAAAAAAATCCTGGAGCAAATTCATAAAGAATCGATCAGAAGACAATCGGAATATTTGAATGATTGATTGTTTCAGGATACTTAAAGATAACAGGCTTTATATCCAGCGCCTTTTCTTGAAATAAAACAGCATTATTATCACGATCGCGATCATAAACCCTAAAATCACTAAAAATGAATTAGAGTTATTTTGCAGAGGAAGGCCGATATTCATGCCGTAAAGTCCTGTAATAAAAGTCAATGGAAGCAAAATGGAAGAGAAAAAAGTCAGCACCTTGATAATCTCGCTGGTTTTGTTTGCCTGCAGGCTGTCGAAGGTTTTCGACAGGCCCTCAATCAGTTCCTGGTAATCTTCAATCATATCCCACATACGCTGGTAGTAGTCGAGGATATTACCCCAGTAATCCTCCATATTTTCCGCAAATCCCTCGATCTTCCCGGTCTCGAAATTATGGAACAACGGAAGCTGGGGTTTGAAGATCGTGTTCATAAGAATGATATTCTTACGGGTAATCGAGATGCGTTCAATAGTAAATACCGCGCGTTTATCGAAAAGCTGGCTATTCAGGAAGTCAACTTCCTGGCCTACCTTCCTGAGCAGTACAAGGGATTCACGCATTAACCTCTCCAGAATACGGTAAAGGAGGGCATCGCTGGTTCCGACATCCAGGCTTTCCTTCTTTTCCACCTGGGTTTTAACCTTCAGGAACATATCAGTGACTACCCAATGTGAACTGCCGATGGTAATAATAAAATCATCACCCCAGAAAATCTTAACCTCACGTGTGCGGATAAATCGTTCCGGTTCATCAAAACTCGGAAAATGAAGAATGAGAAAATAATAATCGTCGTAGATGTCGATCTTTGGCCGCTGATTGATCTTACTTCGGCAGTCTTCCAGGTCAAGGGGATGAAAATGAAAAGTATCATTCAGGAATTGCAGATCATCCTCCGTGGGACTCAGGATATGGTGCCACCTTAATGTCCCGATTTTAATGGTATCGATCATATGACCTCCCCTTGTTTTGCGGAAAATTTCCTGGGTTTCTACATCGGCTTATCGTTTAAAGTTGCAAAGATAGAAAAAAACCAACAGGTTGGCTTTAATAAACGATTAGTTTCCTGACGAAAGGATGAATTGCTGCTCCTTCTATCCGGACAAAGTAAATACCGGGCTCCCAACCGCTAACATCTATCCTGGAAATTCTCCCTAATATTTCTGAAGAGTAAACTGTTTTACCGGTCAGGCTAAAAACAGTAAATTCCGTTCCTGCCTTCATATCTTCCGATGTTTCCAGGAAAATAATACCGTTTCCGGGATTAGGGTGAATGGAATACAAATCATTATCACCGGTTGGATCGGGCATACCCACTCCGTTCTGGGGTATTGCCATTACCGTCAGGTCATCAAAATAGAAACCGTCTTCTTCAATGTAACCATCAGAACGGATTGTAAATCTGATTTTTATCTGTTCACCCAGGTAATCACTAAGATCAATTTCTTCTTTTACCCAATCGGTCTGGTACCCGTCGTATAAGGGCTGGCCCAGAGCCTGGTTACTGTTGCCGGGTTTGGTATACATACCATCCAGTGCCGTCCAGGTACTTCCTCCATTATCAGAAACTTTTACCTGAACATAATCCCATCCTGCTTCAATCTCCCATTTCGCCCAGAAATTCAGAACGGCAAAAACTGCATCACTCAGGTCAATTTCAGTATTTGTGGTAACGCTGCTGTTGCTGTTACTTAAATAATTAGCATTAGGAGAATCGGTGATGGAAGTTGGAGCCGAATGACTGGCTTCGTATGTGATATTCCATTTAGGAGAGGTCCATTTGCTCATATTGGAGCCATCATCCTCAAAAAGTACCTGGGCTTGTCCGAATACTTTGTTTACGGTATCGGAAGTAACATGCAATCCATTATCCACCTGTAACAGGAATGAAAGAGGTGTGCCATTCTGAATATTGGGATCCAGAGTAAAGGAAACAGAACCTTCTTCGGTTTGCAGCATAGCAAGGTCATTAAAAACCAACGGCATACCTGTCGAAATAATCTCAGGTGAAATAGCGGCCAGATATACGGAAAACGTAGCTCCGTCTTTTAGTCCCAGTCTTTTTATGGTAAAGCTAATACTCCCTTCGGTACTACTGATAATGGCCGGGGATGTCTCATCAACACTGGCATAGTAGCCAACGAAATGAGCAGCCATCAGGTTGGCATACATGTTTTCCTGGCAAAGGGGAATGATCCTGTCGACCGAAGGCCAGAATCCATCGTTGGAGTTTCCGACTTCAGGGGTAAAGGCAAAGATCAGCGGTTTTTCACCCTGTTCGCCATACATCCAGTCGTCGGAACCACCGTTGGTAGGATAAATGGTTGTGCTACCGGCGCCATAAGCATAGCCATTTTCACTTGTCATAATCTGTCCGAAGGCCGAGAATATATCGTCATCAGGACAAGGATCTTCCGTATATCCCCATGCATAGAGTAAAAGATTGGAATAAGAATGGTAGTTCATGGCTATCCCGAACTCGTTATCAATAGTAAAATCTCTTAAAGTCTGGATACAAGGTTCAGAAAAAGCATAGGGACCCCGGTATGTTTCATCAGAAGGGATGGGAGAAGAGCCATTATTATCATATCCCCACATGTAAGCATAGTTCCTGTTCGGATCAACCCCATAGGAACCGTCACCATTATCCCGGCGTGTTTTCCTCCACATGCCGCCACCATTTGGATTGGTAGTCTGATTGTAAACATAGCCATCGGCATTGATAACCGGGATAAAATACATTTCCGTGTTATTCACAAGGTATTGCACCTCTTCGTCGGTATCATAGTTTTCCAGGAGATAATACATATAATACAGCAGGAGTTGCAGTCCTATCCCTTCCCTGGCATGATGCAGGCCGTCATATAATACTTCCGGCTCATCTTCATTCTGATCCGGGTTATCGGATAACCTCACCCAGTATATATCGCGTCCTTGCAGGGTAGTTCCTGCTACCTGTTTTGCGGTGATGAGATCAGGATACTTAGTATGCATGTTATCAAGATGCGTAATCATCTCATCGTAAGTACAGAACCCGCCCATGGAACCCAGTTCAAAATCTTCCGGAACCGGGTATTCTCCTATCCCGCGTTCTATCACATAATCACCGGTCATTTCATTTCGTTGGATATAAAATGCCGTCACATCAGAAATAAGAACCTCATAATCGATACCAAGAGATGAAAGCTTCAGCAAATCAGATTGCGGTAGTTCGGCAATAATCAGGTTTTCCTTCTCCAGGAAAGCATCATCAAGTGCTATTCCCTGATTAAGCATATTAATTATCTGACTTTTGCCGGCCCTGATCTCCACTCTGGAATAGATATCGGACTGAGCAAGAAGAAAAGTGATTTGTAAGGAAAGCAATAGAAGCAAGGCAGTCTTTTTCATTAGACAATAATTAAAGTTTGACAATTTTTAAAGGTTGGTTCCATGAACCAAAACCGGGGTCAAGACAGCAAATGTAATGATTAAGTTGCTTATTCTGCACCGTTCTTCCAACGAAATGTGCTAATGAGGTGATCAATGTCTTTCCTGAGGAAATCTATGACAGGCTGGAGGGAATCATTATTGGGTTTTACATTGAAGTACAATGCTCCTCTTACAAAATGCCGGGTGCTGTCGGTAACAAAAAACTGGACAGGAGAAGCGGCGTTACCTCCATGAATTTCATAAAGAAGGCCATAAATATTTTTTTCTCTGTCGAAAATCAGGCTGTCTTCGATGGCATTGGCCTTGGGAATATGTTTGACCACAAATTTTCTTGTATCCTCCAGGTAATAAATGAGATTGGTATCATTGACAACCTTGTAGCTCAGATGTAGTTTCGCTTTGAATTGGGCGAAGTATACATCAATCCAGTAAGGTTCTTCCGGTGCATAGGGGTCGGACATGATGCTGGAATACGCCGGGTATTCAAAGCTATAGGGAAATGTAGTATCCAGGACTCTGTAACTGTGCTCCGGCAACTCTATCCTGAAATAGCCCCTTGGCTTGGGCAATTCATTGGATGAGCAGGAAGCCAGGAACAAAAACACGAAGTATAAAGGGATGAATTTTCTCATTATTTCCGGTTCATGTTCTGATGATAATCTTTATCCGTTTTATTCGGCGGTGGTCGGAAGCAAGGATTTTAAACTCAAAATTCCGGTATAGAACCACAGTATCTTTGGGAGGAATATTCCCTTCAAGTTCCAGGATCAATCCTGCCAGGGAATCTGCTTCTCCTTTCACCTCATCAAAAACATCATCATCGATGCCCATGATCTTGCAAACATCGTTAATGGTTGTTTTCCCTTCGAAGATATAATTATTGTCGTCGATTTTCTTAAAATCCGGTTCATCTTCTGAGGTATCAAATTCATCGCTGATATCACCAACAATCTCTTCAATTATATCTTCCAGAGTGACAATTCCGGCGGTACCACCGTATTCATCAACGATGACAGCCATATGTATCTTCTTCTCCTGAAATTCTTTTAGAAGGTCTTTGATCTTTTTGTTTTCCGGAACGAAGAAAACCTCCCGAATGAGTTTCGACCATTGAAATCCGGGATTTTCATCAAGATGGGCTAATAGATCTTTCACATAAAGAATCCCAACGATATTGTCGAAAGAATCTGAGTATACCGGTATTCTGGAATATCCTGATTCCCTGACAGTATCAAGCATCTCGGAGAATGGTGTATTCACTTCAACAGCAACAACATCAAGTCTGGATTTCATTATCTCTTTAACGTCAATGTCGCCGAATTTAACGATACCCTTCAGTATTTTTTTCTCTTCTTCCTGGGTTGAAGCTCCGGCAGTAATATCAATGGCATCAGAGAGGTCGCTGATAGAGAAACCCGGTTTTTTCCCAGCCAGGCGTCTGTCGATCAGTGTTGTCGATCTCACCAGGATGGAGCTAAGGGGATAAAACAATCTTATAAGTACAGCCATGGCAGGAGTCATGAACCGGACAAATCTGATACTATGTTTGGCGGCATACATCTTGGGTACAATTTCTCCAAAGACCAGGATCAGAATTGTTACAGCAACAGCCAGGATAATAAACTCCAACGGAGGAGAAAAATTCGACCATATCCTGAAAATAAAAACCGCAAGGATCACGATGGATACATTGATCAGGTTATTTGCTATCAGGATAGTTGCCAGTAATCGTTTAGGCCTTTCCAGTAAAGTGATAATACGAAGATTGCCAGGATTTCGGTTTTCCCGAACATCCTTGATCTGAGAATGATTCAGAGCAAAAAATGCAATTTCCGAGCCAGAGATAAAGGCTGAGAGAAGGAGTAAAAATGCTATGGCAAATAATCCCCAGAAAATGGACATGGTAAACGGATTCATCATTGTTTCAGCCATGATCCATCCCTGGCCAATAATTAGTGAAGTACTATCAGTATCTTCCAAGGAATGAATATTTAAAGTTTCGGATGCAAAGTTATAAAAATATCCAAAAGGCCGGACCATCCCACTGACCGGTATCTATCGGATGCAGGATGGACCGGGATTTTTTTGAAATAACGCAAAACTGATTAAAAGGGAAGATCATCATCCTTAGAGGGTTCCGGGATATCGGTTATAACCGGGCTCTCCTTCATTTCAGGCGAAGAGGTAGAAGCATTCTGACGACCTCCGAGCATAACCATGTTATCAGCATAGACTTCAGTCGTATAACGTTTGTTACCATCTTTATCATCCCAGGCCCTGGTCCTGAGACGTCCCTCAATATATACCTGATTCCCTTTTTTCAGGTATGTATCGGCAATATCTGCAAGGCCGCGCCAAAGGACAATATTATGCCATTCGGTATGTTCCACCTTGTCACCATTTTTGTTTTTGTAGTTTTCGTTGGTTGCAAGGGTGAAATTTGCAACCTTTGCCCCGCCTTCCAGGCTCCTGATTTCCGGATCCTTACCAAGATTCCCGACCAGGATTACTTTGTTTACTCCAGCCATAAAACATCAGATTTTAAAGTTCAACCAATAATTTACAAAAATAGACAATAAAACATCGTTTCCATTGTCCGTTTACCATTAGTCCCTGAAATCCGATTTTGTCCCCCGTTCCGAAGCAATTTTTTTAACAAACATTTCAGGATGCTCTTCCATAAAGCGTTTCAGAAGTCTTGGAAAAGGGTATTGGTGTATTGAGTTTAAGTGAACCGGATAGGCTGTTTCCGGGTCAGCATTCAATCCTGTAGCCTCGATGAAATGAAACCGGGCATGAATTATTCGGTGGGATAACACATGACGGTAAGCATTATCTGCAATTGACACATGCCTGACTTTCCGGAGAGGCAAAAGGCTCAATAAAAAATGCTTCAATTCACCGGCATCCGGGAAACTACCGGAACTTTCCCGGTATGGGAACCCAAAAAGGCCCTTCCATATTCCGGAACCTGAACTCCTGGAGATAAGTAATTGCCGGTCATCTTCAACTCCCGACAAAATCACAAAATAATCCCGGTAAAGTTCCACTTTTACAGTCTGTTCCTTCCTGAAAGGAATAAGATGGGTTAGTCCGGATTTATAAGCCACACAGGAAACGGAAAGCGGACAAAGGCCGCAATCAGGCAACGAGGGTTTGCACACGAGAGCACCCAGTTCCATCACTGCCTGATTGAATGTTCCGGGATCCTCTTTATCAATATTTTCCTGAAGGAAAACAGATAATATTTTTCGGTTCTCCTGCATGTCCAACCGGCCTCGTATCCCAAGCAAACGGCTCACGACCCTTTTCACATTGCCATCGATCACAGGGTAGGGTAATCCATAGGCAATAGAAGTAATTGCAGCTGCAGTGTAATCGCCAATACCACTGAGTGTCAGCAAATCATCATATGTAGAAGGAAACAGGCCACCATGCCCGCTGGAAATCTGACGGGCGGCAATCAGCATATTCCGGGCACGGGAATAATAGCCCAACCCTTCCCAAACTTTAAGGACTTCATTCTCATCAGCTCCGGCAAGAGTTTGTATATCAGGAAATTTTTCAATAAACCGATTGTAATAAGAAAGACCTTGCTGCACCCTTGTCTGTTGCAAAATGATCTCCGAAACCCAGATCCTGTATGGGTCGTTGGTGGTTCTCCACGGCAGATCCCTTTTCGAACGGTTATACCATGATATAAGAGAGTGTGAAAATTCCATACGACGTAAACAATTTTATTATGAGATTATTACAAACAGAAAAAAAAACGGACAAAACATTTGGGAAATAAAAAATTTATATCTTTGCAGCCCATCAAGCTGAAACTTAATTGTATCAATTAAAAAAATATTAATCATGACAAAAGCAGAAATTGTAGCAGAAATAGCTAACAAAACAGGAATCGAAAAAGTTGCAGTACAGGCAACGGTTGAGGCTTTCATGGACACAGTCAAAGGATCTCTTATCAACGGGGAAAATGTATACCTCAGGGGATTCGGAAGTTTCACAATCAAGCAAAGGGCTCAAAAAACCGGTAGGAACATTTCAAAGAACACAACAATCATCATTCCTGCTCACAATATTCCGGCTTTTAAACCTGCAAAAACGTTCATTAACGACGTTAAAAAAAGTGTTAAGTAATTACATTTTAATACTTTGAAGTATGCCTAGCGGTAAGAAAAGGAAAAGACACAAGATGGCGACGCACAAGCGGAAAAAACGCCTGAGAAAAAACAGACACAAGAAGAAATAAAGATAATTTCGCAATACTGCTCGAACAGTATTGCGTAATTATTATTCTATCCCTTCTTTCAGCAACACTGTCCATGAAATGACAATTCCATTTGACGGTCCTGGTTTCGCTTTTGTATATGTTGAAATTTAACAAAACGTGAACAAGGAACTTATTATCGACGCCGGGCCCAATGAGGTCAATATGGCTCTATTGGAAGAAAAAACCCTCGTTGAATTACAGAAAGAAAATTACAAAAATGATTACTCCGTAGGAGACATTTTTCTTGGTCGGGTAAAAAAGATCATGCCCGGGCTAAATGCTGCTTTCATTGATGTAGGATACGAACGGGATGCTTTTTTGCATTATCTGGACCTGGGGCCGCAAGTCAGGTCTCTGAATAAATTTGCCAAGGTCGCCACATCCGGTAAACCCACTCCTCCCGGTCTGAGTACATTCAATCTGGAAAAAGACATTGAGAAAACCGGCAAAATCACCCAGGTTCTTAAGTCCAATCAACCTATTTTGGTTCAGGTAGTTAAGGAGCCTATCTCTACCAAAGGTCCCAGGCTATCTTCTGAGCTTTCGTTTGCCGGTCGGTACATCATCCTGGTCCCTTTTTCCAACCGTATTTCCATTTCTCAAAAAATCAAGAGCCCGGAAGAAAGGAATCGCCTTAAAAGGCTTATTCAGAGCATAAAGCCGAATAATTTCGGGGTTATTATCCGGACTGTGGCTGAGAATAAAAAAGTTGCAGAATTGGACGCCGACATGCGGAACCTGATAAACCGCTGGGATTCAGCCCTTACCAAACTTCAGAATGCCAAACCGCCCCAAAAGGTTGCCAGCGAACTCGATCGTACCACGGCTTTACTGCGTGACATACTGAACGACACTTTCAACTCCATCGTTGTAAATGAACCTGTGCTCTTTGAAGAGATCAAATCGTTCATCAGCAGGATCGCCCCGGAAAAAACGGAAATAGTTAAGCTTTACAAAGGAAAAGCCCCGGTCTTCGAACACTTCGGTATCGACAAGCAAATCAAGAGCTCATTTGGAAAAACAGTCACCATCAAAAGTGGTGTTTACCTTATAATTGAACACACTGAGGCTCTTCATGTTATCGATGTCAACTCCGGTCACAGGGTGAATAAAGAGATTTCCCAGGAAAACAATGCTCTGCAGGTAAACATGGAAGCAGCCGAAGAGATAGCTCGTCAATTAAGGCTTAGGGATATGGGTGGGATCATTGTGATCGATTTCATCGATATGATTGAAGGTAAGAACCGGCGTACACTCTATCAGAAATTAAAGGATGAAATGGCCAAAGACCGGGCCAAGCATACGATATTGCCTCCCAGCAAGTTCGGACTGGTTCAGATAACCCGGCAGCGAGTCAGACCCGAGATGAGTGTGGAAATCCTGGAACAATGCCCTGTTTGCGAAGGCACCGGAAAAATCAAACCAAGCATCATTCTTACCGATGAGATTGAAAATAATATCCTGTATCTTTTGAAGGAGCAAAACGAGGACTATATTAAAATCGTCATGCATCCTTACCTGTATGCTTTTCTCACGAAAGGAATGATCTCAATGCGTCTGCGCTGGTATTTCAAATTCAGGAAGTGGATCCATATACAACCTAATAATAATTACCATTTCCTGGAATACCGGTTTTATAACCGTAACAACGACGAGTTGAAAATGTAAGATCAAACCGGGTATTTTCACTACCCTTTGAGTTTGCAACGGATTTCACAAATATTGTTATTTTCGCGGCATGGAAACAGTAGTAAGCGGAATCAGGCCTACGGGCAACCTGCACCTTGGCAATTATTTTGGTGCTATCAAGAATTTTATCAGGATGCAGGAAGAAAACAATTGTTTTTTCTTCATTGCCGACTATCATTCACTCACCACACATCCGACACCGGCCGACTTGCATGGCAATGTCAGGCAGGTGCTGGCAGAATATCTGGCTTGCGGTCTGGATCCTGAAAAAGCTACCATTTACATTCAAAGTGATCTGCAAGAAGTCACGGAACTGTATTTACTTCTGAATATGAATGCATATGTCGGAGAGCTGGAACGCTGTACTTCTTTTAAGGAAAAAGTCAGGAAGCAACCCGACAACGTGAATGCAGGCCTCCTCACCTATCCGACCCTGATGGCTGCTGATGTTATCATACACAAGGCAGCCAAAGTCCCGGTTGGCAAAGACCAGGAGCAAAATCTGGAGATGATGCGGACTTTTGCAAGAAGGTTCAACCGGATGTACAATGTGGAATATTTCCCTATCCCGGAAGCTTATAACTTTGGCAAAGCCCTGGTAAAGATCCCCGGACTTGATGGTACGGGAAAAATGGGTAAATCCGAAGGCGAGGGCAATGCCGTATTCCTCTTTGACGAACCCGAAGTCATCAGGAAAAAAGTAATGCGTGCCGTTACAGATGCAGGTCCGCAACAAATGAACCAGGAAAAGCCTGAAGTGATACAAAACCTGTTCACTCTCATGGAGGTTGTTTCAAAACCGGAAACCATAACCCATTTCGATGAGATGTACAATGCCTGCACCATTCGTTACGGTGACCTGAAAAAACAACTGGCTGAAGATATGATCCGGTTTACTGAACCCATCCGGGAACGCATCAAGGAGATAATAGCAGACAGGGATTATCTTCATAAAGTAACCCGGGAAGGGAGCGAAAAAGCCAGGATAAGCGCATCAAAGACCATTAAGGAAGTAAGGGAAATCATAGGATTCAAACCATTTTAAGACAATCAACAATCTGCCTTCCCACTTGTTATTATAGTAATAAGCATACCTTGCCGGAACCTATCAGTACAAAAAAAATCAAGGAAAGAGCCATCCTTATCGGGATAGCCACAACGCGTGAAGAACGGGGAAAACTTCAGGAACACCTCAACGAATTGGCTTTCCTGCTTGACACAGCAGGAGGAATAACCGTTAAGCAGTTTACTCAGATTTTACCCATTCGGGACTCCCGCACTTTCGTTGGCTCGGGAAAACTGGCGGAAATAAAAAATTTCGTTACAAACAACGAGATCGATATGGCTATTTTCGACGATGAACTGAGTCCTTCTCAAATCAGGAACATCGAAAAAGATTTGCAATGCAAGATCCTTGACCGTAACAACCTCATCCTGGATATCTTTGCAAGCAGGGCCCGGACCTCCCATGCAAAAACGCAGGTGGAACTTGCACAATACGAGTACCTCCTGCCCAGACTAACCAGGATGTGGACCCATCTCTCCAAGCAGAAGGGCGGCATAGGCTTGAAAGGGCCTGGTGAGAAAGAGATTGAAACCGACCGCCGCATCATCCGTGAGCGCATTGCCCTGTTAAAAACCAAGCTGGAAGAGATAGACCGTCAGAAGACCACTCAGCGCAAACACCGGAAAAGTCTCATCAGGGTTGCCCTGGTTGGATATACCAATACCGGTAAATCAACCATAATGAACCTTATCAGCAAATCCGATGTGCTCGAGGAAAATAAACTCTTCGCCACCCTGGATACTACCGTCAGGAAAGTTGTAATTGGAAACCTCCCCTTTTTGCTCTCCGATACCGTCGGCTTTATCCGAAAACTGCCCCACAGCCTGATCGAATCCTTCAAATCGACACTCGATGAAGTCAGGGAAGCAGATATCCTCTTGCATGTAGTGGATATATCCCATCCTGAATTTGAAGACCATATCCGTGTGGTGCGGCAAACGCTGGCGGAAATCGGTGTGATTGACAAACCTGTTTACATGGTTTTCAATAAGATTGATGCTTACTCTTTCCTGGAAAAAGACCCATACGACCTGGGCCCCCTTACCAAAGCCAACTACTCGCTTGATGACCTGAAAGCCACATGGATGGCAAGAGACCATGATCCTTGTATCTTTATCTCCGCAAAGCAGAAACAAAACATCGATAGCTTTAAAATGCTCTTATATAACAAGGTAAAAGAACTGCACCTCAAACGCTGGCCTTACGATAATCTTCTATACAAAGATCCTGAGGATATGTTTACCTGATCAGGAATTCCTTCCTGGTAAATGGAAGGCTTTCTTTTTCAACATGGAAAGTCAGCCAGTCTATAATCTGAAGTGCAGTAGGCTCATCCAGGCGGGCAATCTCATAACGATACATAAAATGATGCCGGTTCTTTTCCTTTTGCCCTTCCTGACCTTTTCCCCGATCATGTGTCTCATCGGTAATTCGCTCCCGGCGCAAAGCATGTTCACTGAGTTCAATGTGAATGAACCCATCATGAGTTGATAAAGAAAAGTAAAGAGCACGAACATGCTTATAGTGAGTCGGTTTGATTAAGCTCTTAAATCCATGCCATTCAAGTCTTTGTTGTCGAAGGCTGGTACGCAGAAAATAAAACTGGTTTTTTAGCTTAGAATCTTTTATTTTAAGGGTGATCTTACCAAAAGGCTCTCTCTCCTTTGCAGGAAGGGCATTCACCCTGTCAACAAGACCGGCAATCTTTTCACGGAAAACATTGTAAGCCTCTCCATGTCTTCGGAAATTTTCACGAATGCGCGTTCTCCGGTATTCAACAATCTTTTTGAAGTCTTCCTTCTTAAGCTTGCTATCCTGGCGCTTTTCGGCTTCTTCCAACCAATGTGACATAAATCTGAAATTAACGTTAAGTTACATATTTCTACGGTATTTCCCTCCCACTTCAAACAGAGCATTGGATATTTGTCCAATGGAACAGTATTTCGAGGCTTCCATGATGCCTTCGAAGATATTCCGGTTATGGACAGCTTTCAGTTGAAGCTCGTGAAGCCATTGATCTGCCTCCTTATGATAGGTTTTATGCAGCTCTTCCAGCATGGAAATCTGGTATTCCTTCTCCTCGGGTGTAGCTCGTATCACTTCACCAGGGATAGTGGTCGGTGAACCTTCGCTCGACAGGAAGGTATTAACTCCCATGATGGGAAGCTTTCCGGTATGCTTCATGGTTTCGTAATAAAGGGACTCTTCCTGTATCTTGCTTCTCTGATACATAGATTCCATGGCACCGAGTACTCCTCCCCTCTCGGTAATGCGGTCGAATTCACTCAGAACCGCCTCTTCAACAAGGTCGGTAAGTTCCCTGATTATGTATGAACCTTGCAATGGATTCTGGTTCTTAGCCAGTCCGAGTTCATGGTTAATGATCATCTGAATGGCAACGGCCCTGCGCACAGATTCTTCGGTAGGAGTAGTGATGGCCTCATCGTAAGCATTGGTATGCAACGAATTACAGTTATCATAAATAGCATACAACGCCTGAAGGGTAGTCCGGATATCGTTGAATTCTATTTCCTGGGCATGCAGCGAACGGCCGGAAGTCTGGATATGGTATTTCAGTTTTTGTGAGCGGTCGTTGGCACCGTATTTTAGCTTCATGGCCTTGGCCCAGATAAGCCTGGCTACACGGCCGATCACGCTGTATTCAGGATCTATCCCGTTAGAAAAGAAAAATGAGAGGTTGGGTGCAAATTCATTGATATTCATCCCTCGTGATAGGTAATACTCCACGTAAGTAAACCCGTTTGCAAGGGTAAAGGCAAGCTGCGAAATGGGGTTGGCACCTGCTTCCGCAATATGATATCCTGAAATGGAAACCGAGTAGAAGTTTCTGACATTATTGAGAGTAAAATATTCCTGTACATCGCCCATCATCTTAAGTGCGAAGTCGGTAGAGAAAATACAGGTGTTCTGTGCCTGGTCTTCTTTCAGGATGTCGGCCTGAACGGTCCCTCTCACACGGCAAATGGTATCTTCTTTGATCTTATGATAAATATCCGCAGGAAGCACCTGGTCGCCGGTCACGCCAAGGAGGAAGAGGCCGAGTCCATCGTTGCCCTTAGGCAGTTTACCCTGGTATTGGGGCCTAAGCGTGCCACGATCGCGATACATCTTCTCAATTTTATCTGTGATTTCCTTTTCCATGCCGTTATTGCGGATATATATCTCGCATTGCTGGTCAATGGCAGCGTTCATGAAGAAACCCACCATCGCGGGTGCCGGACCGTTGATGGTCATCGACACGGATGTTTTGGGTTCGGCAAGGTTGAATCCCGAATAGAGTTTTTTTGCATCATCGAGGCAGCAAATGGAAACGCCTGAATTGCCTATTTTCCCATAAATGTCCGGTCTGATATCGGGATCGCGGCCATACAGGGTAACCGAATCGAAGGCAGTTGATAAACGGCGGGCTGGCATGCCTAGCGAAAGATAATGGAAACGCTTGTTGGTACGTTCGGGTCCGCCTTCACCGGCGAACATCCTTATGGGATCCTCACCTTCACGCTTAAAGGGAAAAACTCCGGCTGCAAAGGGAAACTCTCCGGGGACGTTTTCCCGGAGCACATAAAACATGATCTCCTCCCAGTTTTTCGACTGCGGGAGTATGACCTTTGGAACACGGGTATGGGAGAGCGATTCGGAAAACGTTGTTACACGGACCTCATGCTCTCTGACGCCAAAAACAAACTCGTCTTTTGCATAAGCTGCTTTTTTATCTTCCCATTTTTCCAGGATCTCCCGGTTGCGGGGATCCAGGTCAAGGCCCGTTTTGTCGTAAAGGTCTTCCAGTTTAGCTGTGAGGCTTGCCGTATCATCTTTCTCTGACTTCAGTTCTGTGGCAGTTTGTTTAATGGCGTAAAGTTTCCCGGCGATTTCCGCTTGCTTTAAAGCCCAGGAATTGTAATTCCTCACTGTATCGCTGATTTCCGATAGATATCTTACGCGGCGCGGTGGAATAATATATATTTTTTCCGACATCTCCTCAGGAACCTCCAGGCTGGAGTGAAAATCAACGCCTGTCTTTTCCCGGATCTTATCCATTAGCCCGCGGTAAAGCTGATTTACGCCGGGATCGTTGAACTGTGATGCAATGGTACCGTATACAGGCATGGTATCCGGATCCTGATCCCAGAGCTGATGGTTACGCTGGTATTGCTTTTTGACGTCACGTAGTGCATCCAAAGCACCCTGTTTATCAAATTTATTAAGGGCGATGATATCGGCAAAATCAAGCATGTCGATCTTTTCCAATTGAGTGGCAGCACCGTAATCAGGAGTCATGACATACATCGAAAGGTTGCTGTGGTCGATGATCTCGGTATCGGACTGCCCAATGCCTGAAGTTTCCAGGATGATAAGGTCATAACCGGCCACCTGCAGGATGGATTCAGCGTCTTTCACGTATTTCGACATGGCCAGGTTACTCTGCCGGGTAGCCAGGGAACGCATAAACACCCGGGAATCGTGGATGGAGTTCATGCGTATGCGGTCACCAAGCAAAGCTCCGCCGGTTTTACGTTTTGAAGGATCCACGGAGATGATGGCAATCGTTTTTACTGGGAAATCGGCAAGATAACGGCGAACGATCTCATCCACCATGGATGATTTACCTGAACCGCCTGTACCGGTAATACCCAATACAGGTGATTTTCTTTCATAATTCCTGATAGATTCCAGGATATCGCCAATCTCCTCCGGGAAATTCTCAGCTGCGGAGATCAACCGTGCTATAGCTCCAACGTCTTTCCTGCGAATGTCATCCATGGATACCTTAATGTCCTTTCCTGTAGGAAAATCCGATTTCTCCATCAGATCATTGATCATACCCTGCAAACCCATATGCCGGCCGTCATCCGGTGAATAAATCCTGGTGATGCCATAGTCGTGCAGTTCATCCATCTCCTCCGGGAGGATCACCCCGCCACCGCCGCCAAATATCCGGATATGGCCGTAACCGGCATCCCTGAAAAGATCATGCATGTACTTGAAATACTCAATATGCCCTCCCTGATAAGACGTGATGGCAACGGCCTGCGCATCCTCCTGTATGGCAGTATCAACGATTTCCTGCACCGAACGGTCGTGACCAAGATGTATTACCTCGGCACCGGTGGATTGAATGATCCTGCGAAAAATGTTGATCGCCGCGTCATGTCCGTCGAAAAGCGAAGCAGCCGTAACAATGCGGATGTGGTTTTTGGGTTTGAAAATCCTCGGATTCTGCATAATAGTACGATCGTGTTATCAGGCAAATATATGGATAATTCTTTTCAGGTCATAAGGTTCATAGCCTGAATAACATTGATTTGCCGCATGAAAACACATGCAATTTATTTTTATTCTAAATGATTAAATTCTTATCATTGCGTAAGAATAAAGCAGTACAACCAATTCATTATTAACACTTTCAGCATATGGCAAAACAGATAGTCTTCGCCCTGGTATTAATGATCACCCTGATCATTTTCTTTTACACAGCTTACCGTTATTATCGTTTCTTCAGGTTAACCAGGCCCTTTCCTGTCAAAAACTTCGGGAAGCGGTTCATGATCATGCTGAAGGTGGCCTTCGGGCAAACCAAGATATTGAGAAAGCCGGTGATAGGACTGATGCATGCCCTGGTTTGGTGGGGTTTTATCATCATTCTGATAGGCAGCATTGAAATGATTATCGACGGGTTGGTGGGGACAGACAGGGTTCTATCGGTTCTTGGCCCTGTTTATGACGTAATCACTGCCAGCGGTGATATCTTTGCTTTTATCATCCTGGTTTTGATCCTGGCCTTTTTATTCCGCAGGATTTTTATGCATATTAAGCGTTTCACCGGGGCGGAGATGAAGCATACTTCGCATATGGATGCGAACTTTGCGCTGACCCTGATATTCCTGCTCATGGTTTCGCTCCTGGGAATGAACACCTTTTACATTCTTTTATCGGAAGCCCATGACGAAACCATACATGGAACGTTTCCAATAAGTGCTGTTATCGCTGGCTGGTTTGGAGGTTTACCGGAACATTCTGCTTTTCTTTGGCATGAGATCAACTGGTGGGCACATATTGTCTGGATCTTCCTTTTTGCCAATATTCTCCCCTATTCAAAACATTTTCATGTGTTCATGTCGGTTCCCAACGTTTTCCTGAGCCGTTTGGAACCACTGGGGTATCTATATAACATGCCGGAGATCACTAAAGAAGTAAAGCTGATGATGGACCCCAGCACAGCTTACGCAGAACCTTCAGGAGATGAAGCGGCTCCTGTGAAAAGGTTTGGAGTTCTGGATGTGGAAGACATCACCTGGAAAAATTATCTCGATTCGCTTTCCTGCACCGAATGCGGGAGATGCACTGCGGTATGTCCGGCAAATATTACCGGTAAAAAGCTTTCACCCAGGAAGATCATCATGGATGTACGGGCACGCATGAAGGAAAAAGGTCCCGGGCTTGTCAATGATGAATCCTTTAGTGATGGCAAGTCGCTTATCCGTGATTTCATCACCGAGGAAGAGTTGTGGGCATGTACAACGTGTAATGCCTGCACCCAGGAATGTCCGATCAACATCAACCACCCTACTCTGATTGTCGATATGCGACGATACCTGGTAATGGAGGAATCAAAAGGACCGGGTGAGCTGAATTCCATATTTACCAATATTGAGAACAACGGTGCCCCCTGGCAGTTCTCTCCTGATGACAGGATGAAATGGGCTGAAGATGCAGGCTTGCAGGTGCCGGTCATGGCACAGCTGCAAACCGAAGGGAAGACCCCGGAGTATCTTTTCTGGGTTGGCTCGGCAGGGGCTTTCGACGACCGTTACAAGAAAGTGACCCGTGAGTTTGTCAAGATACTCAATCATCTGAATATTGATTATGCCGTGCTGGGGACAGAAGAAACCGATAGCGGAGATGTAGCCAGAAGAGCCGGAAATGAAATGCTATTCCAGATGCAGGCCATGATGAACATCGAGTTAATGAAGGCCTATGGGGTTAAAAAGATTGTCACCTGCTGTCCCCACGACTACAATACCTTTAAAAACGAATATCCCGATCTGGGTGGAGATTTTGAGGTGATCCATCACAGCCGTTTCCTGGAAGATCTTATCAGGAAAGGCGTAATTCATAGCGGTAATGGCAAATTCTCCGGCGACCTTGTTACCTTCCACGATCCCTGTTATCTCGGCAGGGCAAACGATGAATACGATGCACCCCGTGAGGTGTTGAAAAGCATGGGCTGTAATTTAAAGGAAATGAAGCGCACGAAAAGCTTTGCCCTTTGCTGCGGTGCCGGGGGAGGACAGATGTTCAAGGAAGCCGAAAAAGGAAACAAGGAAGTTTTCCTGGAACGCATGGAAGATGTGCTCGAAACCAGCGCCAATATTATTGCAACAGCCTGCCCCTTCTGCATGGTAATGATGACCGACGGCATCAAATACAAAAACAGGGAAGAGTCGATGAAGAACTATGACATTGCAGAAATCGTGGCAATGCAAATGGGAATATGATATGATCGGAGATCGAAGATCGAAGATCGCAGATCTTACATTTCCGATCTCCGATCTGCGATTCAAATCACCTTGTTTTCAGAAATTTACCAGACTGCAGAAAACGGCCGGTTTCATCCCTAAGCACATAAAAGTAAACTCCTGCCTGCAGGTTACCGGTATTCACCGTTATTTTGTTTTCATTCTCCCATGATCCTTCCTGAACAAGCTGGCCGGCAGCGTTCATTATTCTGAGGTTGGCGTTGAGGACTGATGGAAACTCAAGGTGCAGGTTATCTCTAACCGGAACCGGATATACATTGACTTCAAAATCGTTTCTTTCAAATAATCCGACTTCAGGATTATGCATAAAGCTGAGGGTATTGATCTGTGTTGTACCTGGATCTACATCCATGCTGGCGAGGTAATACCCGGCTTCTGGTGCGTTCGACCACCAATAGTACATTTCCATGGTATCCACTGTTCTGCTGACAAAAATCCAAAACCATAGCAACTTCGTCCATACACTATCCACCATCACCCTTTGTTCATTCACCCTCAGCACATCATAGCTGCCCATGGGAAGGTTCATGGTTCCCCAGGCATCTGTTATACTGGTTTTAAAGGTTGTGCTTTTGTAGCGGATGGAGTCGATTCCGGGTTCAGGACTGGCTATTCTGACATCCACTTTGAACGAATGTTCAAGGGAATCAAGGTAGTTCACCGGAAAGTCGGCCATAATATCTTTGGGTTCAAGGATGACCGGCATTACTCCCAGTTCAGGAACGGGAATGACGGCCCCAAGAATGGAAAGTTCAAGCATGTTTTTTGCAAGGAAACCCCACATTTCTTCATCATTCTGGGAAATTGCAAGATTGGTACCGGGGAAAAAGCCGACATAGGGAGTTGAATCGGGATGGAGGAATAAAACCGTATCGATCTCGTCTGCAGTAAGGGAGGTAAAATCCCAGGTCTGTGCAGGACCAGCCGGGCCGGGCTGAATATGAGGAGGGATCTCATTGTCGTAAGCCATCAGGTATGAATCACCGGGGCCACCAATATTGGCGCTGGTAATGGTTATCTGCCCGTAGGATGTCAGGGCGGTTATAACAATAGCAATTGCCAGGATATATCTTCTCATTGTTAGTAGTTTTAGAGTTTTGATCAAGCGGCAAAAATAAGGAAATAGGATTAACAAATGTCAGAATCATTAAATCTATGGAAGTCTTGGGTTAAAATAACTGAAGTTTAGCATAAAATACTGTTTGGTGTTCTGAGATTACCCACCCCCCGGCCCCCTCCCTGCCGGCAGCCAGGGGGTGGGTATTAAAAACAATAACAAAATCTTGATCCGACACTTCTGTACATGACAAAAACCGCCATCCGGTATTATCAAAAACAACTCTTACATAATACCCTGATGGCGGCCAAATAAAAAGCCTGAAAAAGTCTATTTCAGAGGTTCGAAGTATTTAATAGCATGAGCTGTAAAGGTCCCATTACCGCATGTGTAAGTTACTTTTACAGAAATAACACCATCGTAACAATTGTTCAGGCTGAAAACCCAGTTTGCAATGTAAAGGTTCTTCAGCTGACCGCTGATGATGTTATAGAGTTCCTGTAGTTCACCGGAATCAGGAGAATAGAAATAACGTCCACCGGTCTGGTCAGCAAGGTTTCTCAGGGTTACAGAGTCAGCATTTCCGAAACCAAGTGTGTAAACCGGGATCTGGAATGAATTGGCTGTGGAAACAATGGAACTGAAAGAAGTGTAGGAGTCATTATCGTAGCCATCGGTGAAACCAAGAACAGCCGGCAGATAATCCAGATTTGTATTTACGAAGTTATCAGCATCTTCCAATCCCATGAAAACCGCATCATAGAATGAAGTGTAGGTTCCAACGGGAGCGTAGGTATTTACAGCATCAATAAGCAAAGTAGTATCGGCAGTAAACTCAGTCATACGCTGAACATCATCAGCAAACTTGATGATCTCCATCTGATCCAGTGCCTGCTTTTCCCTGATGAAGAAACGCAAAGCATTCTCCATATTCAGGATGTCGTATGAACTCATACTTCCTGAATAATCCATAGTGGAAGAAGCGGCAATATTGCTGCCCTGCTGGGTAATGGTGCCGAAAGAAGCACTTGCAACCACCACGCTGTCCGTTGATCCTGCACAAACCTGTTTGATCACGAAATTAAACTGGTTAAAGTTTTGAAGCGGAGCTCCATCCTGATTGGTTACAGAAAGGTAAAGCTTAATGTCAGTAGCTCTGGCAGGATTAACCTCGATACGTGGGATGGTAAGTTCCACCGCTGTAGTCTGCAAGTCGGATGTATTGGAATACGCCTGTCCCGCAGGTGGTGTTGGCGTGCTTTCTTCTTCGTCTTTCTCACAGGAAACAAGTAACAGTGATGCCGAAAGGGCCATCACACCAATAAGAAATAAATAGTTGATCTTCTTCATAGTGTTGATTTTAGTTAAGTTTATAATCATCAAATCAATAATCCTAACCCTGCTCAGGGGATAGAATTATTGCTTTAAAAAGTTTCTTGTCAGGAGTTTGGCTTTTGTAAGTTTTTCCAAAGATACAAACCTAAAGCTTGCACCTACCGGCAATTTGATTAAACGACATGAAAAGCAGGATAAGTGCAGGGTTCTATTTATTATTTAAACCGGAGTATTAACCCTGAGATTCCTTGAGATCTTTGACGGCCTGTACAAATTCAGGAAGTACCGCATGCACATCTCCCACTATTCCGTAATCGGCAGCTTCGAAGATGGGTGCATCCTTATCGGTATTGACGGCAACAATACATTTTGAGGAGCTAACGCCGCCCAGATGTTGTATTGCACCGGAGATTCCAAAGGCAAAGTATAGGTTGGGAGCAATAATTTTCCCGGTCTGTCCTACATGTTCAGTATGAGGCCTCCAGCCCTCATCGGAAACAGGTCTGGAACATGCCAAAGCACCTCCCAGCAACCCGGATAGTTCTTCCAGGGGAGCCCATTTGTCGGGGCTTTTCATCCCTCTTCCACCTGAAATCACAATCTCGGCATCGGTCAGAAGGACCTTTCCTGTAACCTTATTAACTTCAACAACTTTTGTCAGGAAATCCTTATCGCTCAATTGGGGGGTAAAGCTTTCAACAGATCCTTTTCCTGGATTTTCTTCAACACCCACGGAGTTTTGAAATAAGGTAAGGACTTTAACGCTTGATTTCACCTCAACATTTGCAAATGCTTTATTGGTAAAGACCTTTTTCTTTACCGTGAAGGGATCCATTTTCGCAGGAATTTCAGTAACCCCAGTAACCAGGCCTGCATTCATTTTCACGGCAACCCTGGGTGCAAGCGCTTTTCCTGTAAAATTGTGGGCAAAGATAATAACATTGGCATCCGTTTGTGCTGCCACCTGGGCAATCACTGCGGAGTATGCCTTATTTACGAGGGCGTTGAGCCTGTCGTCTTCAACTTTAATGATGCGGTCAGCGCCATAAGCAGCAAGCTTTGCCAACTCTTCATCGGGTACTTTACCGATGGAAAGTGCTATCACATCATCTCCGGCCTGGGTTGCCACCTTTTTCGCAAAGGTGAGCAATTCGAAACTGAGCTTTTTAAAACGCCCGTCCCAGTTTTCTGTAAAAACCAATATTGACATTGTTATCAGGATTAAATCTTACAATACTTTAGCTTCATTATGGAGCAGGTCGACCAGCTCCTTTACATTTTCGGCATCCACCATCCTGCATTTGGCTTTGGCAGGAGGAAGCTCAAACGACACGTAGGAGGTAAGAGCTTCGGCAGCAACCGGAGTTTTTGTTTCAAGAGGTTTCTGCCTTGCCATCATGATCCCTCTCATGGAAGGAATTCTCGGTTCCAGGGCGATGCCTTTCTGCACTATGGCAACAAAGGGAGTTTGTGTTTCCAGGACTTCCGATCCTCCGTCGATCTCACGATTAAGCTTTATGGCAGAGCCTTCAATGTTAAGTTTGGATACCGATGAAACGGAAGGCATGTCAAGCAATTCTGCAAGCATCCCACCCACCATGGATCCGTTAAAATCACTGGAGTCGATCCCGCAAAGGATGATATCATAGGGGTCCGACTTCAGAGCTTCAGCCAGTTGATAGGCAACAAAATAAGCATCCAGCGGCTCGGCATCTATCCTTACGGCATTATCCGCACCAATGGCAAGCGCCTTCCTGAGCGTAGGTTCCGTTTCTTTTCCTCCGACATTCATCACAGTGATCTTCTCAATGGGAGTACCGGTTTCTTTTAATTCCAGCGCCCGTGTGAGGGCAAGTTCATCCCAGGGATTGATGATCCATTGAACACCTGCAGCGTCAAATTTTGTATTGTCACCGGTGAATTTGATCTTGGTAGTAGTGTCGGGTACGTTGCTGATACAAATTAGGATTTTCATGGGGATTATATTGTTATATTGTTATATGGCTGGGGTTATTACAATTAAGATTTGACAATTTTTAATCTTTTAATAATGCCCGCGAAATTACGATTTTCTGAATTTCTGAGGTACCTTCGTATATCTGGGTCAGTTTGGCTTCACGCATAAGTCTTTCCACGTGATATTCTTTCACGTAGCCGTAGCCTCCGTGCACCTGGACGGCTTCTGTGGTCACTTCCATGGCTATATCCGCGGCATATTGTTTAGCCATGGCGCTCATGGTGCCGTAGGGCAGGCCGTTGTCTTTCAACCATGCGGCTTTGTGAATAAGGTTCCGGGCTGCTTCAATCTTCACGGCCATATCGGACAATTTAAAGGCAATGGCCTGGTGTTCATAGATAAACTTTCCGAAAGCTTTTCTCTCTTTGGAATATTGAATGGCCCTTTCCATTGCACCCCCGGCTATTCCGAGTGCCTGGGCTGCAATACCGATCCGTCCGCCCTCCAGGGCCTTCATGGCGAAACTGAAGCCGAATCCGTCATCACCGATGCGGTTTTCTTTGGGAACCTTCACATCACTGAACATCACCGAATGGGTTTCGGAACTCCGCATGCCCATTTTATCTTCATGAGGAGCCAGTGAGATCCCGGGGGTATCTTTATCTATGATGAGAGCATTGATCCCATGATGTTTCTTATCGGGATGTGTTTGTGCAATAACCAGATAAACCGAAGCAACCTGGGCATTGCTGATCCAGTTCTTGGTGCCGTTTACCAGATAATGGTCACCTTTATCTTCAGCGGTCGTTTTCTGGTGAGTAGCATCCGAACCTGCTTCAGGTTCTGAAAGCAGGAAAGCACCAAGCTTCTCCCCGCTTGCCAGAGATCGCAAATATTTTTCTTTCTGCTCCTGTGTCCCATACTTTTCCACGCCCCAGCAAGCCAGGGAATTGTGAACAGAAAGGATTACTGCAGTAGCAGCGTCTGCTTTGGATAATTCTTCAAGGGCCAGGACATACGACAGTGTATCCATCCCTCCTCCTCCCCATTCGTGGGAAACCATCATTCCGAAAAATCCCAGTTCCCGGAGATTCTTAATATGCTGCCATGGAATCTCCGCTTTTGCATCCCTTTCCAGGATGTCTTTGAGCAATTCCCGCTGGGCATAATCCCTGGCTGCCTGACGGATCATCTCCTGTTCCTCAGTATACGCAAAATTCATAGTAATTTTATATGTGTATAAATTTATGTGACATGAAGGAAAAACAAATGTAAAAAAAAACCATTATAAACAAAAAATAGTTTTTCATTACATAGCTTCCATCATTTCTTTCACGACATTATCAGCGCCTTCGGCAATCTGCAGGATATTGGCATCCAGCATATAACAAGGGGTGGTAAACACCTTATGTTCTTCATCGATAACAACTTCCCCATGCCCGGTTTCCTCATGGGTGGCCCCCATCTTTTCGATCACCTGTATGGTTCCCTTATCGGTTCCGATGGTCACCACCACATCTCCTATGATCTTTGCAATGATTGCAGGAGCAATGCATAAGGCACCGATGGGTTTTTGCGCTTTAAGCATGTCCTTCACGGCTCTTTCCACTTCCGGGTTTACGGAAGCATCCGGGCCGTCGAAGGCGATGGTAGAGAGGTTTTTAGCCGCACCAAAGCCACCCGGGAATATCAGGGCATCAAAGCCGGAAGCTTGAAACTCTGTAAGATCCCGGATCTTACCCCGTGCAATACGGGCAGATTCCACCAGTACGTTTCGTTTTTCATCCATCTCTTTTCCGGTCAGGTGGTTGATCACATGGTACTGGTCAATATCGGGGGCAAAAACCTCATAGGTTCCGCCGTGTTTCATAATGGCAAGCATCGTAAGCGTGGCCTCATGGATCTCTGCCCCGTCGAAGACCCCGCAACCAGCCAGAACGACTGCAAATTTTTTCATGATTGGAATTTTTAAATTTTCCCAAAAATACTAAAAAGGCGGAAAATGGGAATTCTGTATTCTGTATTCTGTATTCTGTATTCTGTATTCTGTATTTACAATAGGATTGGCAATATGCGATTTTATATTGTCAATGCATTGTAAATAGTAAATTCTCAATCGTATATCCTATTGCACATACAGAATACAGAATACAGAATCGACAATTTATTTGTTCGATATCTACGGCAGAACAATCAAATCTCTCATCCTGCCTCCCAATCAATCCCAAATCCAGATCGATGTTTCAGATTACCCGCCCGGGGTGTATTTTGTGGTGCTGAAGGAAGGAGAAAAAGTTTTGGGGAGGGAAAAGGTGGTGGTTTACTAATTGAAGGCTGACAGGTTTTAAAGTAGCATCATCCCGGCAGCGTCCGAAGGACCTGCCGGCGATGAAGAGTTATACGGGATGGAGTCCCTTTTAAATTCACTGTATCTTAACTCGTATCCCCTCCGAATGACTGCTGAACTCCGGGGCATACATGCATTGTATGGTTGTGATCCCGTTGGAGAAATCACCTGCCTGGGAAGCAACCAACGGATACTCGAATACATAGGTTCCGCGTGGTAAAAAGCCGATGAAGAAATCCGTTGAAGCATCCAGGGTTGATTCATAATAGCCAAGCCCATCCTGGTAACGGTAACCGCTTAATACATTTACAGGCTCAAATCCTGCTGCACGCATGTCTTTCAAATGGATGAACTCCATGTCGCGGTCGCTGCTGATCTCTATCCTGACCTTGATCCTGTCGCCCACCTTGATGGTTTCACCATCCTCAAGTGCTCTTATCACCGGCCCGGATTTGGTGTTCTCTTCCACAAAAAGCTTCTTGTTGATGCTCAAGGGTGTCTTTGCCGGGGTGATCCTGTCGAGATCCTCGAAATACTGCCAGTACATGGCTCCCCAGGCAATGCCTTCGTCTTTTTTCGTCACGGTGACATGGCCCATCTCCGGGCTAATGTCTCCTCCCATCCAGGATGTCTGGAAATATCCCGTGCCGGCTTCCACCTGCACGCCATCCATCTTCCCGGGATCAAATACCTTATCCCCTACCTTAATTTCAACAAGCTCATCGCTGGCCAACAGGTCGCTGCCACGGAGCAGCAAAGCATAACAGGCTTCTGTCGTGGCTTTGGTGGTCTCCCAGTCCTGGGTCTGCTTTTGCTTCAGCAGCCAGATCTTCATCTTCTCCACCGATATCATATCATGGGCCACCTCATCAAAGGCTTCGATCATCAATGCCTGTGTCTCTACCGGGGCTTCATACCAGTAGTATCCACCTTCTTTCCTCCAGTACATGCCCATCTCATCGTCATACAGGGCGTGCTCCTTCAATGAGGCTATGATCTCCGACGGCAACGATTTCACACCCAGACGGTTCATGGCAAGTGCTATCATGCCCTGCATATACTTATCCTGCTTCAACCAGTATGTCTTGGCCTGCTCCCTGAAATAGGCAAATGCTTCCTCATTCCGTTTGCTGAGTTTGATGTCTTCCAGGAAATAGCTTCTCGCATACAGATACTGTATCTGCAACCTTCCGATATGCTGTTCTTCCCTGAATTTCTCAAAATTCTTACTGATGTCTTCATAGTCTTCACGCATACGGTCGTCAAGGTAGAATACTGCTTTGGTCAGCATGTTCCAGGTGGCTGCATCATTGCGGATCTCTGTCACGCCCAGGTGATCGAGATGGCCGAACCCGGTTACCATGTGCTGGGTGATGTAACGGTTATCCTTCATGCCTTCAAACCAGGGCCATCCGCCATTGGGCAACTGTGCCTGCTGTAGCTTGCCCAGGGCCGATCTCAGTCCGGATGCCATATGGCTGAGGTCGAACAGCAACCCTATCCTTTGCTTGCGTTCCGTCTCGTTCTTTGCCTGCAGAACCCAGGGTGTGGCCTCCAGAACAGCCGTTTTCAATTCCTGGTTCTTCTCGAGGTTCGACTGCAGGGCATCCGGTGTGAGGCTTTTCCAACTGTCGAAAACCCTCCGGATCTTCGGGTCGGAATTGGCGATATGCGATGCAATGCTGTTGGCATAATAACGGCTGAATATCTGCTCGGAACATTCGTAGGGATATTCCGTCAGGTAGGGAAGAGCCTGTATGGCATACCAGGCCGGATTGGAAGTGAACTCCAGTGTCAGGCCGTAGTTTCCTGATGTTTTGGATTCCTGCTTCACCAGCTTTTCAAAGGTAAACGCTTTGGTCTCCTTGCCGTTCACCGGCATAGGCATGGTTTCTGTCACCAGCATGCGGTTGGTCAGCACAGGTATGGCCTTTTCTTCCCCGTCGCTGAAGTTGCGGGCGGTGGCTACAATGCGGTAGGTAAGCATGGAAAGGTTCCCGGGTATGCTTATCTCCCAGGAAAGAGCCTGGCTGTTTCCTTTGCTGACGCTGAAGGTGCGCGTTTCTGCATCGCCTGCGAAGATCTGTAATGGTTTCATGGTGATGGCATCGAAGAACTCCAGCTTTGCCATCCCCTCCAGGGTCTTATCCGATAAATTGACAACCTTGGCGCTGAAATCCATGCGGTCGCCCTGCCTGAAAAACCTGGGGGGATTGGGGATCACCATCAGGTCTTTCTGAGTGACAGCCTCCTTCTCCATCCTGCCGGTCTTCAGATCCTGTGTGTAGGCCATCCCCATCATCTTCCAGCGGGTAAGCGACTCGGGAACGGTGAACGACAGGATGACATCCCCCTCCTCGTTGGTCTTCAGATCAGGGAAAAAGAATGCGGTTTCCCGGAAGTCGCGGCGGATCTGCAAGGGTGGTTCCGGCTCTGGTGCAGATGGAGGGGCTGACTCCATACCGGTTGTTTCCGGCTCCCCTTTTTCTCCTCCTTCTCCATCAAATACTTCCAATGCAGCTCCCGCTGCCAAATCATCTTCTACATTCATGGCTGTGCTTCGCAGTCCCTGCTTCAGCATCATTGGCGAGGGATATGAATAAAAACGGAACCCGAACCAGTTTAGCTGATCGTATTCACGGATTGCGGGGGCAGCTCCGATGCCTCCGGGAGGACTGTAAGTCTGACTGTTACGGGTCGTAAAAGCATCACGCTCGTTCCAGCCCGGGAAGAAATAGCGCTGGGCATACAACGAAAACGACCATTGATTGACCCGGAAGGCATCCAGCGAAGCGTCATACATGGCAGCAAGCATCTCGGCAGCTACCTTTTCACCTTTGCTGTCGCGTATCCTGATCTGCCATTCTTCCTGTTGCCCGGGTAATAGTTTGTTCCTGAAGGTGGCAAATTCCATCTCCAGTTCCTTGTTGGTATAGGGCACCCTGATCACGCGTTGTTCCTGGAAACTACGGTTCCATAAAACATAGGTAAGGTTGATGGCAAAATTACCCCTGTCCTCTTCCAGGATGGGAATAGATATATTTTTCTGCCCGTTGCTGAGGGTGATGAACTCTTTCCTGCTGACCTCACCGCCCCTGAGGACTTCAAAAATGACTTTAACACTCTTTTCCGAGCTACCGATATACAGGGATATGCTCTCGCCCGGTTCACCGGATTCCTGGTGCATGGCAAACCAGTTCAGGGCAGGAAGCGGAAGCCCGGTTGCTGTTGTTGAATAGAGCGTGAAAAATCGCTCTTCCCGGATCTCTTCGCCAAAGGCATCTTTTGCCGTTAATACGATACGGTATTTGCCTGTTTTCCACTGTTTTGCAGGACTAAGATCCAGGATGGAATCGCGACCGGAGGAAAAGGAAAGACTCATAATTTCCTCTTCCGTTTCCCAGGTGGAGGGATCGTTCTCATTGTCGTAGATGTCTTTCGGGTATTTTTTGGAGAATTCGTCCCTGCTCATCAGGAAAATGTCGGGCCGATCCCATTCCCTTTGCCTGAGAGGCTTTTCGGGCGATTTCAGCAGTTGGACCTTAATGGTACCCCCGGCTTCCACTTTTTGCCGGTTCAGATTGCGCGTGGTGTAAAGGATCTTTCCCGGATCTTCTTTCATGATCTGCTCAGGAACGGTCATTTCCACGATCATGGCCGTGGCGCCGACACTTACCGTGGTGGTGTTTTCGTGTGTTTCCCCGTTGATGTCCGTAACGCTGGCCGTTATGTTATAGGTAAACACCGGTTTGTACCTGGTATTTACCGAGTAATCCGGAATGGCCTTGAAATCGATGTGGAATTGCCCATTCTTATCCGTAGATGTCTCACCGTTAACAATCTCGGTCACCTGCGACTGCGGAAAGTAGCCATACCACCAGCGCCAGTAAGGGAAATTGGCCTGACGTGTAACCCGGTAGCTTACCCTGGCATTGTCGAGATTAAATCCTGCGTAGGCCATTGCCTCCCCGGTAAGGTGGATGGTTTCGTTGAGCTTATAGGTTCCCTGCAAAGGCTCGAATGTGACCTCAAAAGCGGGTCGTTTGTATTCTTCAACGGAAAAACCAACGCTTCCGTAAGCATCTTTGATCTGCATGTTGCCGTTCATCACTCCCATGGGCGCAATGAAAGAACCGTGGAAGGACCCGTAATCGCCGGTGGTAAAGGTCTGTTCCGACACTTTCTGGTTGTTTGCATCGAGGAAACTCACTGTTGTCGGCTCCCCGGATTTGATCCTGTATTCCTTGCCGTCGTATTCCAGGATGATCCCTTTGAAGTAAACGGTTTGTCCGGGACGGTATATGGCCCTGTCGGTGAAGAAGAAGGTTTTCAGGATGGTTTTTTCCTGTTTGCGGTAAGTAGGGTTCTGGTAGAAATAATTGGGTGTGACTATTTTATCCTTGTCTTTGATAAACTCCAGCATGAACCTGCGGCTCTGACTGCCTGATGCAGGGATACTGAAGTAACCCTGGGCGTCGCTCCGGTAGGACGGGCCTTCGGTCCAGTTGTATTTCCTGCTTTGGTAATCATATTCTTCGAACCACGATTTGACCTCAACATTCTCCATTGGGTGGCCGCTTGTGCGGTTCAGCACATGGAAATCCGTGGCGCCCGATTCCGGTTTCTGGCTCAGGTAGCTTATGTCGCTGGCCCAGAACGATTGCCAGGCGACTATGCTGCTTCCCGCGTTGAACCCGGCTTCCGTCGAGGCAAGGACGACATAATAACCCACCGGCAGGGCCGGGAAGGCCACTTCCGCTTTGTGGTTCTGGTAGTCACCCGGATCACGGGTATCGACCGAAAACTCTATCAATGGGTCAAAATTCCTGTACTTCTCTATCAATGCCTCCCTGCGGTAATTCGCCTGGATTTCCTTGTCTTCCCTGTAATCCATTGTAATGATCCGGAAGTAGGCCTTGCCGGTATTCCTGAATGAAAGAAGAGCCAGGAAAGGCTCACCGCCTGGTACGGCGTAGCCGGAAGTGATGGAAAGTGACTTATTTAGTATCTGTTCTTTGATAACCTGGCAGTTCCTGGCTCCATAAGATCCTGGAAAAGCTTGTAAAGCCTGAACGCAATAATCGAGCGACTTTTTAAGGTCCCACTGGTTTCCCGTCTCTCCGTAAGGCTGATATTGGCTTCCGGTGGAGAGGTATTGTTTTGCCAGGAAGTAGCTCACCTCGGCATAAACTGTGTCGCGGGTATACTGGGAACGCAGCTTTTCAAGTGCACCAACGTAAAGGCTGTCGCTGTATGCAAAGATGGCGTTGTCTTTCACGAAATTCAGCCGTTTGAGATCGGCGTCGACAAGTGCCTGTGGGTTTTTGTCGTTCAGATGAAAGCGGATAAGATCCTGGAGTATCTCCAGTGCATAGAATTTGAGGGCCGATGGATCGCTTGTGTGCAGTTGGATCCCGGAGAATTGGCTTGCCGGAGAAAGATAAGCGGGGTCGTCAATCTCGAAAGTCTCACCCGGACGTGTCAAAGCGCTTTCATCATTCATGAAGAAGTCGGCGGCGCGGTTAGCCAGGAAATCGTACAGGGTTGGCCGGAATCTCTTCGATCCCTCCCTGGTTTCCAGGATGGGATCAAAGCTTTCCAGTTTTACTTTCTGCAATAAATCCGCATTATCCAGCGATGCCAGGTAATTTCCGGTGATCTCCTCCATGATCTTCTTCAGATCCCACGTTTCAATGTCATCCTGCTCCATTCCTGTTGTGACGCTTCTTTCCAGGAAACGGTAACGGTTGACCTGATAATAGCCATAGTATAACTCAGCCAGGACGGAATGAAGTATCTGTTTCACCGGTTCGCCGGCCTTGCCGGCCTCATCCTGTACCTCCCGTATGGCTTTGGGAAGGTAATCCTCTTCAAAGTCCGACTGTAGCTTAAGCTTGTACAGCGTGGCTTTCAGGTATTGAGCGTAATTATTTTCGAAAGCGGCTTTTTCAAGGATCTTTTCCACCAGGTCGAGGGCCGACCTGGGAAGCCCTTTATTGCTGAGGGCCTCGACCTCTTTCCATAAACCGGCGTAATCATCGTCTTGCATTACAATATTATTTGATGAAGAATTCCTGTTGCTTGTGAATGCCGATCCCAGCAACATGATGCTGATAAGGGCAATAAAAATGAAAAGTTTTGTTCTCATAAAGTGTTTTGTTTTTCAGGAAGTCAATCCAGTTTGGCTTCCATAGGATATTTCAGTCCTTTGATATCAGTAAGTTCGATTTTGATGGATCCGACGATTACAGCCGATTTCCCGAGCACAGGCACATGGTTCCTGTCGTCGGTCACCCATAGGGTCATGGGGTATGGTTCGTCAAAGACCTCACCCTGCGCTACCATGGGTTTAAACTTCAGGCAACGGAACCTTCCCATCCTTGTTTCCACGATCTCCTTACCCTGGTATATCACCCGCGAATGGTAGACGGAATCGTCGAGGATGAAGTCGATGGGAAAGACTTGTTCCGGCTGTACGTGGCTGAAATCCAGGGTACGCATGTAATAAAATCCGGAAACGATATCCTGAATATAAGGCGGCGTTTTCACTTTTTTACGCTCGCTTTGCGCCCATTGCTCATATTGGTTGATCTCGATGGTCTCTTCGCGTTTGTAACCACCTTCGTGCTGATAACGATAAAACTTCCAGGGCATGATGGCTTCGGTATCCACCCACGATTCATAGATATCACGCACTTTGAAGAACCAGTTGAACATCCCTACCGACCTGGCCTCCACCTTGATATGATAGGTTTCCCTCCCATTGATCTTTTCCTTTTCATCGAGGATGGAAATGGTGCCTACACCCGCGGTGATCCCCGCGGTGAGCCAGGAATCATAGAAAACACGGTAACTGCCGACCTCACCGCGTTGGAAGGGTGCATCTGCGATCCTGCGCAGATCGGGTTCGGGCGATGAGGCTGAAAAACAAACGATAAAACCCAGTGCAAGAGCCAGGGCCTTCAATGTTTTTTTTATCATAGGAAAGGGCGTTAGTATTCTTGAATCGAAAACTGTGCCAAATATTAAACCACCACGTTGATGATCTTGTTCGGTACCACAATGATTTTTTTCGGCTCCTTCCCGCTTAGCCATCGTTCGGCTTCGGGTGCAGCTTTAACCTGCTTCTCTATCTCTTCCCCGGGCATATCCACAGGCAGTTCCAGTTTAAACCTGAGCTTCCCGTTGAACGATACGGGATACGTGAAGGTGCTTTCTTCGAGGTATTGGTTGTTATAGTCGGGATATGGCTCATATTCAAGGGTTACCTGGTGCCCCATCCGGTTCCATAGCTCCTCCGCAATATGCGGGGCATAGGGTGAAAGCAATATTACCAGGGGTTCCAGGATGGCGCGCTTATGGCATTTGAGATCGGTTAGCTCGTTGACACAGATCATGAAAGTGCTCACAGCGGTGTTAAAGGAGAAACGCTCAATATCCTGCCTGACCTTTTTAATAGTCAGATGAAGTGCTTTGAGCTCAGCGGCAACAGGTTCGTTGTCGTTCACCTTAAAATTACCATGTTCGTCGTAAAACAGCCTCCACAGTTTTTTCAGGAAGCGGAACACACCTTCAATCCCTTGTGTATCCCAGGGTTTATGGTGTTCCAGGGGGCCCAGGAACATCTCATACAGCCGCAGGGTGTCGGCTCCGTATTGCCCGATCAACTCATCAGGATTTACTACATTATGTTTGGATTTCGACATTTTTTCGATCTCCCAGCCGCAGATATATTTACCGTCTTCCAGGATGAAGTCTGCATCTTTGAGATCGGGCATCCATTTTTTGAAACCTTCCAGGTCGAGTTCATCGTTATGAACCAGGCCGATGTCGACATGCTGTGCCACGGTGTCGTGATCTTTTCTCAGATTGAAAGACACGAAGGTGTTTGTGCCCTTGATCCTGTAAACCAGGCTGGAGCGGCCCTGTATCTTCCCCTGGTTGATGAGTTTTTTAAAGGGCTCCTCCTTGCAGGCCAGCCCGATGTCGTAAAGGAACATGCTCCAGAAACGGGCATAAATAAGGTGCCCGGTTCCATGCTCATCACCTCCGATATACAGATCTACATCCTGCCAGTATTCATTGGCTTCTTTCGAAAAGTATTCCTGATCGTTCCAGGGGTCCATATAACGGTAATAATATGCGCTGGATCCTGCAAATCCGGGCATGGTATTGGTTTCCAGCGGGTAGCCGTCTTTGTTGACCCAGTTTTTGGCACGTGCCAGCGGGGGCTCGCCTTTTTCGGTAGGAAGGTATTTGTCTACCTCGGGTAGTTCGAGCGGAAGTTCGCTTTCGTCGAGCGTGTAAGGGATACCGTCTTTGTAATAGACCGGGAAGGGTTCACCCCAGTAGCGTTGCCTGCTGAAGATGGCATCCCGCAGGCGGAAATTCACCTGTCCGTACCCCGTGCCGTTTGCCTCCAGTTTTGTAATAGTAGCCCGGATGGCATCCATCACCTCCATCCCGTTAATAAACCCCGAGTTGATCATAACACCCTCTTTTGCGTCATAAGATTCTTCCCAGGAAGAGGGATCGGAGGGCTCTTCGCCTTTTCGTGAAACTACCTGTATGATGGGCAAACGGAAATGCCTGGCAAAGGCAAAGTCGCGGCTGTCGTGGCCCGGTACGGCCATGATGGCGCCGGTTCCATAGCCGGAAAGCACATAATCGGCTATCCAGATGGGCAGTTTGGCACCGTTCAGGGGATTGATCCCGTAGGCTCCCGTGAAGACACCGGTAATTTTTTTGACCTCGGTCAGACGCTCACGCTCTGAACGGTTCCTGGCCCAGGCTATGTATTCGCTTACTTCGTTGCTTTTGTCCTTCGTAGTAATCTCTTCTGCCCACTCATGTTCCGGCGCCAGAACCATGAATGTTGCACCAAAAAGAGTGTCGGGCCGGGTGGTGAATACTTCCAGCAGCTTATCCGGATGCCCGTCTATCCTGAAATTGACCGATGCTCCTTCAGAACGGCCAATCCAGTTGCGCTGCACCTCTTTCAGGCTGTCAAACCAATCGATACGCTCCAGCCCGTCCAACAGCCTCTGGGCATAGGCCGAGATACGCAACGACCACTGTTTCATCAGCTTTCTCTCCACCGGATGCCCTCCGCGCTCCGAAAAACCGTCTTTGACCTCATCGTTGGCCAGTACCGTACCCAGGGCAGGGCACCAGTTGACCCAGGTGTCGGATAGGTATGCCAGACGGTAGTTCATGAGGATATCCTGTTGTTCACGTATGCTATAACCCTGCCACTCATCAGCAGTGAAAGGCTCAACAGTGCCGCAGGCAGCATCAATACCGCTGTTGCCCTCTTTCTCAAATAACCCGATCAGGACATCGATGGGCTCCGCCCTGCCGGTACTGTTGTTGTACCAGTGATGGAAAAGCTGGATGAAGGTCCATTGTGTCCATTTATAATATTTCGGGTCGCAGGTTCTTACCTCCCTGCTCCAGTCGAAGGAAAAGCCAATCTTGTCGAGCTGCTCCCGGTAACGGTCGATATTTTTGAAGGTTGTGACCTGAGGGTGTGTGCCGGTTTGGATAGCATACTGCTCGGCCGGCAAACCATAAGCATCGTAGCCCATGGGGTGGAGAACGTTATAACCCCGGTGACGCATATATCGCGAGTATATGTCAGAAGCAATATAGCCCAGAGGATGACCAACATGAAGTCCGGCTCCTGAAGGATACGGAAACATATCGAGAACATAGTATTTGGGTTTGCCGGATCGGTTATACGCCCGGAAGGTCTGGTTCTCACTCCAGTATTTCTGCCATTTAGCCTCTATTTCCCTGTGGTTATAGTCCATTACGCAACTTTCTTTTTGGAAAGTTGCAAAGTTAAATAAATTTGGGCATCACGGCGATTTCAATAATCATCGGATGAGTTCCAACCTGCCCTATCCAATCTTATTTCCTTCCTACTTCCTTCCTGCCCGACATACCCTCCGGGTGCTGCCGGGATGCAAACCTGTCAGCATCCGCAGGACCTGACAGCGTTTGTTAAGGAGAACTCGTCCCTGACAGGTTAATCCTTTTCCGTTTCGGTTCAACATTTGCAAATTTCAACAAGCCTTTACTATTATTAAAACTTGTCAAAAGAGGTATCCATTTACTATTAAAGTCAATATCTATTTTAAATATCTTCATCTAAAATATGCTTTTATTAAAGATTTTCACGCAAAAACCACGCATTCCCAAACCATTTTTCAACACCTGGTCTCCCTAAAACTTTAGTATTGAGCAAGCTATAATTTCTGGCCTCCAACTTGCCTAAGCAAACATAAATAAAGCAAGAAAAAGGAGGACACTATGAATAAAAAATCAAATCAGCAATTCGAAACAACATTACGCGAAATTCAAGAGGCCGGTATCCAGGCCGATAATGCTCATATTAAAAGGGACATGTGCGCCCAGTTTACCGACCCCAATGAATGGATCCGGGAATATGTAGTAAATAGTTACGATGCACAGGCCACCATGTGCCAGGTATATATAAAAGGCAGTGATGGTGAAATTACAGTGATTGTATCAGATGATGGGCATGGAATGGACAGGCAGGGCATCATTGATTTTTGCACGCTTTACCGTTCGCGAAAGCAAGGAGCGCCCGGTAAAACTGTCGGTCAGTTTGGGATTGGGAAACTAAGCGTGGCAGCCATCCCAGGACAGAAAAAATTCAAAGTTAAAACATCCAACGGAATGGAATGTTGGATTGCCGAAGCTGGCAACCTATTATCTGAAGAACCTATTCAAATATATAGTATCAGCGATGTTCCTCCTCATGGTACACTTTTCGAGATTACCTTCGAAACAAAGGAAACAGCCGATGAGGTGATGTTGAAATTATCAAAAATATTGAGGAAATACACTTCTTACTTGCCTTTTACAACAGAGTTGCATTTTCCGGCTGATCCAGAAACAGGCATTCATGGTGTTGTTGAAAAAATCAGGCAGGACTGGTCGGCTGATAGTGAAGACTATGGAAGGTCATATAGCATTCAATTACATGGATATCAATTCGATGTCGTACTAGGTGTGGGCATTGCCGCCAATGAGATTTATCAGAACAAAGTATTGGTTTCCGATAGATATAATCTGTTATCACATGATATATCAAACAAAATGAAATTGCCCCATCTGAGAATACGAATTAATAGCAGTGGATTTGAATTGCCGTTTGGACGGCATTGCCTGAGGAATGAATATATTCTTGCCCCCATATCAAGAAAGATAAGGGAGGATATTATACCGCACTACTTTAATTTCCTACTGGACATTTTTACATCTCAGCCAGGTAAGTATGCCAGATTGGAAAATGAGCTGGAGGATATAGCCGCAGCTCTTGTTTTCCAAATTCCCGATCATAATAAACAATGGTGTAATATTCCGCTTTTCAGAATATACCCAGACAAAAGGGTATCGCTTGTAAGGTTGGAAAAACTGGTTACTGCGGCCGGAAAAATCTACCTTGAAGAAAGTGAAAATACCGGCGTTGATTACTCATTTTTTGATGCACCTATTTTACTTCAAAATCAACCTAAAGGCGGGATAGCATTTTTGCAGGAATATTTTAAAAAAGAGTTGATCAATCTAAGCCTTAATGATGTAGTTATTGAAGCACCAGCGACCTCAGGATTAAAACTTTCGAAAGAAGAAATTGATTTTCAACAGAACCTTGGCCTTGCAGACGATATTCTAAGATTAAACAAGGGAAAGTCATCTTTCGAGCAATATGACAGGATGGGAGAATCCGATGGTTTCGGCTTGTTTGGTGGCCAGGGAAAAATTTCTGATTACGGCACACCTGAGCAGAAGGATGCAGCTAAGGCATTTAACAATTTAACCTGGAAGGTGAACTACCTTGTAAGTCGTGATGGAAAAACGCCTTGTTTGACCCACCGCTTTATTATCAATCAAAATACCGTAATCCTTAATTTGCATCATCCTGATGTTAAAGAATTGGTAAATCTTACCGCAACAGCTCCCAAGCTTGCCGGCCATTGGGCAGTAGCAATGTGCTTAACTGAAGATAACCGGATACTTTCTTTTCTGAGTGCCGAATCTCGCGAAGACTTACTGCTTATAGATGCCATGATAAAAGCAAATACTTCAAGTGATTCCGCATCCATCTTAAAAGTAAAGGAATTCAAAAAGATGAGAAAATCCATTCGCGATTTACTTAAGGATTCAGGATTTGACTTTGGCTTGAATTAACAGATTTGAAAAAATAATATTTAAACACTATGAAACAAAAGATTAATAATATTCTCGAATCCTTTCAGTTCGATAAAGGATTGGATGTAGATGTAGATGAGGGTTATCCTAAAATCATAACAAGCCAGTTTGGTGGCGATCCGGGAAAAGGATTTAAAGAATTGATCCAAAACCATATTGATAGTTACTCTTCTGATATTCCCATGGAAGAGAGAAAAGGTGAGATAGTAACGGGAAATAACACAATCAGTATTACCGATTATGGTACCGGGTTGTCCCTTGATAAGCTAAAACTATTGCTCACCCTTGGAGGAACAGATAAGGATAAAGATTCAAGCAAGATAGGGATGTTTGGTATTGGTTTCTTTTCAATTTTCAATCCAGGATTATACACAAAAAAAGTTGTTGTAACAACCCTTTGCGAAAAGCAGGTAGTTGAAATGACCTTTACCATTACTGACCCAAACAGAAAACCAAAAATTGATATACAGATATTAAAAAAAGAAATTAATTACAGTACCCGTATTGAAGTTTGGTTCGATAGAAATGCAAGTGTTGACAAATGTCTGCATTATGCAGAAAAGAGCCTTAGGTATTATCCCTGCAAAATGACCATTAATGGCGCACCTTTTCAATCAATATGGGAAGATGCCAAAAGACAAGGTTTGAAAATATACAATGAGGGCCCTGTTTCCGGTTTTCTTGAAAGGAGCGGCTGGTATGAGCATATAACGGTACTTTGCAAATACGAATACATCAAGAGCATTGATCTATCAATATTCCCCAAGGGGGGGCATGGTATATGCTCCGATTTGAGGGATTTTGAAGCCAAAGGCATTCCCTATATCAAAGGATATAATGCATCCATCAATAACAATAACCTTCGGCTGACAATTAGCCGCGACAGCTATTACCTTGATTATAACTTTGACTATTCAATTGGTTTACTCCGAAAAATGATGATGGACAAGTTAAATGATCATCTCAACCGATCATTTGATAGCCAGGTGATACTGGCAAATCAATACATTCTTCGGTATCCAATAAGGGATTACCTGGCAGATCCTGAAAAATATGACAGTAAAGATCCTATAAAAAACGCTGTGGTTAAAAGTTTGGCCAAGGCAAAAGTTTATAAACTTTCTGATAAATATGAACTTATGTCACTTGAAGAAATGAAACATTCGCTAACTGAAGGTATACCATTATTTTATTCAGAAAGACTAAAGAATCTCAGGTGGTTGGGAGGGGCATTCAAACATGATTTTATTGTCATACCTGAGCCATGCCTGACTTTTCATGGAGCTCCCGATTTTTATAAAAGCATCTTCAGCATCATTTTTAAAGATATTGTTGATCTGGATTATATACAAAATGACAATAAAATGATCAGTGAACTGGTGGAAAGAAAAATCGTCAGTAAATCAGCCCTGACACCGCTTTGCAAATTTGTAGGTGAAAAAAAACTGGATAGGGAGCAGTTTGAGTTGATCATCGAAATTAATGAAATTCTCAGAAATAAGGATGTGAAAGAAGCCATTTCAAATAACATTAGGATATCGGTACGGAATATTCAAGCAACTTTTTTTGAAGTAAAAGAAGAAGGGGCCTATATCTCAACCGGATTGTTCAATCAGCAAGGGCAACCTCTTTCTGAAGATTATGTTTCAAATTTCGTAAGTATTGAAGGTGAAAAAACTAAAAAACAAGATGTTATGGGGACAGATATCTTACTTGGATTGCGCCTCAACCATCCTTTTATCGAATTCCTGGTAAATAGTAAAAACGAGCACAAAGCATACTACACCTTAACCTATATTGCCCATGAGCTGGCTTTATGCCAAAAACTACTGGTGCCGTACTCACCATTCTATCATTTTGTTAAGGAAAAAACCGTTGCTGCAATGAGAAAAGCCCTCATCAAACAAATGTTGAGTGAAAGGCAATCTTAATATTAACCAAAATTTGTTAATTTGAAAATTCCTGCTATTTTTACCTGAAAATAGCAGGAATTCCTTATGAACAGCAATCAGCCTACTAAGGGTTTTATTATTAAAGACCCTAAAATGAAAAGAATTTACAATCAGATAAGGAAATACGCAGTGCATGGGCAGAATTGCTTATTACTTGGCCCTACGGGATCTGGGAAGGAGTTTATTGCTCAATATTATTATGATGAATTTGTAAAATCTCACTCCAAACACGGGATTTATTTAAAGTATAATTGTGTTGCCACCACATCCGAAATGGCAAGAAGCGAGATGTTTGGTCATAAAAAAGGATCCTATACAGGTGCCATGAATGACAGAAAAGGATTATTCGAGGAGGCTAAAAATGGAGTACTCTTTTTAGATGAGATAGGCCATCTCCCCAAAGATGTCCAGGCACTTTTATTAAGGGCTATTGATCCCGGTGAAGCCACAAGGCTTGGCGAAAACAAACATTATAACACCCAAGATGTGATTATCATTGGTGCTACCGATAGTTCACCCGATGATCTGCTTCCCCAACTTTTATTCAGGCTGGGCCAAGTTGTTGAAATTCCAGGACTTGATCAACGTCCGGGTGATATACCTGGAGCAGTTTCTTTTTTTGTTAATAGTTTTCTTTCCAATGATAGAAATTTTCATGAAGTAGTCTACCAACTTAAACACAAAATAGTTGATTTGCTCATCCCTCTGGTAGAAAAAAGAAACTGGCCTGGAAATTTCAGGGATTTGAACAATTTTATCCGCGCTGCTCTTATAAATGCAAATGATCCAAATGCAGAAAAATTTCTTTCGAATCTTAACAAATACTTTTCTTTAATTGAAAATGAATACAAAACAATTGGGAAGACTGTCCCAATAAATCCAGATATTAAGGCAGCTTTTGACAACCTGGATATTACCTGGAAACAGGAAGAAAAAGATAAATGGGTTCAGATATTGTCAGAACTTGGCAGTAAGCCATTTATGCGAAGGGATATTGATAATCTCTTTTCATTTGAAAGCCGGACAGCTCAGGATAGGATCAAAAAATTGCTGGAAGCCAATATCATTGAGAACTTTGGGAATCGGAATGACCGGTATAAGGCAGTTCAAAGCAGATTAAAAGTTCAAAAAGAAATCCACATAGACGAAAAGGTAAAAGAAAAACTATTTAAACTTCCTGATACGTTAATTCCCTCTGATGATAGAGAAGAAGAAATAAAGGATGTTATTGATTTTCTTGGAAAAACGGACCATATCTTTCTCAGTGGCGAACCCCAATCAGGAAAAACAACATTGGCCTTGTTAACTGGTAAAAGTTTACTAAAAGACAGGGATGTTTACTATCACGAATTGCAAGAACTGGGGATGAAATCATTCATAAAGCAAATGATTCAATTCCTGATTGATAAAGGATATACACAATTGGAAGAGCTTCCCTTCTTCAAGCCATTTATGTTAGATATTGATGCTGCGGCAATGTCCGGTTATATTGATCATTACTTCAGCAAGAAAAAAAATCCAATATTTATTCTCGACAACCTACACAAACTCAAATCACGCGAAGACTTAAATACCCTGCAAATAATGCTAAAATATTGGAACCCGCTGAAGTTTATATTCACAGGTGATAAACTGAGTAATGAGCTGATATTTGGGGAAGGGATCAGAATTGTAGAGTTTTCAATTGCTGATCCAAAATAGAACTATTATTTTGACAATTTGCATCATTATGTAAAGAGTCAACAAGATTATTACAGGGTTGAAAATCTTTGGTTTAAATTACTATTGGATGAAAAGCCGAACGAATATATGGCACGTTTCAATAATGATAATTCCCATTTATATGGTTATATATTCTTGTGAGGATATCCAAAATAAGCAAAACTGCAATAAAGTAAAAAACACTGACAACACACTTATTCACACCCAAAATTTTACAAACTTCAACTTTAACATCTTTGAATTAAAAGACAATTCATCCGAATCAGAATACCAATGTTTTGTCCAACTATCAAAAACTGGAAATAGCTATTTTCTCTTTGAAACAACCATAGAATACATAAACGAAAACCTGCAATACCTTTACGAGAACTACTATGCTTTTCCCTATTTTTCTGGTGGAAACTATTGCAGGGCTATGGGATTGAACATCATAAAAGTAACTCAAGACACCGCATTTAATATTGGTCCGGTTTCCGGTTATGATGACATAGATTCAAATGGAATTAAAGAACTATATATTGACGTAGCTACTGATCTTTCAGGGTCTCAGGTCAACTATAAAATAGAACAATTTGAAGTCTTGCTGGTAAATGATTCGCTGGTTTATCTGGAGATTGATTTGTATTAAAACTAAAAGATTTAATTATGAATGATAACGAAATTAAAATCTTTGTAAGTTATTCTCACAAAAATTCTGCTTGGGTAGATAAATCAGCCGAATTTAATTTAATCCCATTTATTGAGCAGAGCCTAAAATGGTTGGGAGTGAGCATTTGGTATGATACTGATTTAAAGACTCTACCCGGAGTTGAGTATGAGGAAAAAATAAAGAATGAAATTGATACAGCAAATATTGCCATTCTATTACTTAGCAGGGATTTTATAAATTCTGATTTCATAATAAACAACGAACTTCCATGGATTAAAAAAAGGAATAATGAGAATACATTAGAGATTGTGCCTATTTTAGTTGAGCCATGGACACTTCCTTCAGGACATCCAGCATCCTGGTTAGTAAAGACCCAAATTATCCCAGGAGATCCAACTCCTTTAATTGAATTTACTGACTCGAAAAGAAATTTTCTTAAAGCCAGAAATAGCATTCTAACCTCATTGGAAAGAACAATTGAAAGGATAAAATACAAAGGATCATGTAAAAATAGTCCTCCTAAAGCAGAAGAAATACAATCAGGTACTCCGGAAAAAAATAAGAATGCAATTGCAAAACCTGAAAGTTTCGATAAAGAAAGAGAAAATACCTCACCAGGCAATGAAAACGTAAGAAAAGAAATCAAAATAGAACCCATACCATCTGAAAATTCATATAAAATAAAGGATGAATTTAGAGAAAGCAGATTTGTTGAGTTAAAACTTGGCAATGAGTCTGTTGTTATAGATAGTGAGACTCGATTAATGTGGCAGATTAGTAATTTACCTAATAGTGCTTATTTTTTTAAAGAGGCCATAAATTGGATAGCTACATCAAATGCAATATCCTATGCCGGTTTTAGCGATTGGCGATTACCTACTATTGACGAAGGAACAAGCATTATCAGTAAAAAAAAGCAAAGAAGACAAGATGTTAAGTACCACAAAGCAGAAGGAGGTGAAGAGATTTTTTTAGATACAGATATTTTTCCTGATTTTTTGAGAATTTGGACAGAAAAAACTTTAGAAGTAGAGGGAAAGAAGTTGGGGATACTTATTGATTTTGTCAGTGGAAAGTACTTATTAGAAGGACCTTTTGGTGGAAGATATGTAATGGGGGTTCGAAACTTCAACCCTGCAGAAGAAAATATAAAAAAACTTTTACAAGAAGCAAGTAAGGAAAAGAATAAAGAGAACAGTAAATATGATCTAGGTCATAAAATTGAGGCAAATAGGAAATCCGATTTTAACTCTATTGATGTTAACCTCGATAAGCAGGTAAGAGAAATTATCGATGATATGGATTTACGGTTCAGTCATTCTGGAGGATATTATCCGGGAAGTGGTGGTTCAACAAACATAGTAGATAAAAATTCTGAACTTGTTTTTCGTGATTTAAGAAAATTAAAAAGGGATACGGAGATAATAAAAATATTATGTAATCTCATTGAAGACGAGACTGAAGATTCGGTACTGGTAATGAAAGTGCTAAAATTATTATCGTATTACAGATCACCTATGTGCATGAACAATGTGCAATTATTGGCCAATGTTGAATTCAAGCATCCCAGGGAGACAGATTTAATCCATCTGGAGTGTTTAAAGTACTTCAGGGCTGTAAGTTCTCCCTCAAATAAAAATGAAATATCAGAAATTTACAAGGCTTTTGCATTGCATTGCAAATCAATTGTAGGGCGCAGGGATGCAATCACATTCTTGTCTGAGGTATCAAACAAATCTGATAAAGAGATAATCGAATTACTTTTTGAGCTAACTGATGATCCTAACTTAGTAATAAGATATACCGCAATAAAAACGCTAAAAGAATTTAGAATCACGTATTATTCTGATAAAATATCCGATTTGTTGCAAGATCCTGACAGTAAAATCAGAACAGAGACAATTACATTAATGACTCTGAACAAATATCCATTAGAAATAGATTTTAAAACAATAGCCTCTTTTATAGAAATTGAAACAGACAGGTATGCAAGATTGTATGCCTTTCATTTAATAAATAAAAAATATCCTGAAGAAGAGGAAAGATATTTTCTAAAATTATTGGATCAGGGCACGGAAGAGTATGTTGAAGGAGTCTTAAATGTTTATCGCCATAGGCAAGGAGGTGATTACTTAGTAGCTAAAACCAAAGAATTGAAAGACCAGAAAAATTTTTCTGAAAATATAGTAAAACTAATTGATGAGTTCTTGCAGAAACAAAAATAATATTATATTATGCCACAACAAACCAAAGTATTCCGTGTATTTGTAAGTTCTACCTTTAAGGATATGAAAGAGGAGCGATGGATTTTACAAAAAGATGTATTTCCGAGACTTGAAAAGTTTTGTGAAGAAAATGGCGCCCGTTTCCAGGCAGTAGATTTACGCTGGGGGGTGAATGAAGAATCACAGTTGAACCAGAAAACGGTTGACATTTGTCTAAACGAGATCTCGAGGTGCCAAAAACTTTCTCCAAAACCTAACTTCCTTGTATTGCTGGGAAACCGGTATGGCTGGCAACCTGTTCCGGAAATAATTCCGGAGTGGAGATGGATATGTTCGGTGATGGGAAAAGAAAGTATACATTAATGTTAGCATTGATCCGAGGGGAGCAGGTAAATCATAAATTAGAACAATTTTAAGTCTTTCTAGTAAATGATTTCCTTTTTTGTGGTGATTGATTTGTATTGAAATAGCATATATATATTATTATGTCACACGATATTTTTATTTCATTTAAGAATCTTGATAGTAAAGGAAAACAAACAAGAGATAGTAAGTTAGCGAAAGAACTATATGATTACCTGACAGAATCTGGGTATACCGTGTTTTTTAGTAATGAATCTATTAAAAAAACAGGAACATCTCAATATAAAAAAGCAATAAATGATGCTCTTGATACATCAAGCATACTCATAGTTGTAGGGACTTCAAAAGATCACATAGAATCGGAGCAAGTAAAATTTGAATGGGAGAGTTTTTATGATGATATATTAAATTTAAGAAAGCCCGTTGGTCAAATATATTCATATATTGATGGCATGTCAATAGAAGAACTGCCTCGACCACTTCGTATACGCCAGGCATTTATTCATAGCAATAAATCAAAAGAGAATATCTTAGGTTTTATTAGGAATGCATTAGGAGAGAACCCTTCACCCTCAGAACCAATAGTCGATCCTAAAATCTTCCCCCAAAAAGGCCTTGTCAAATTATTATTATTTGTTCTATTGGCTGCTGCAATTATATATTTCTGGAATCCAATAAGCGATATCTTCAAATCAGATCCAGATAGGGAAATGAAAAATATGGAAATGATAAATGGAGGATTAGTAACAATAGGTCAGTCAGGTATTAATTCAGATAACCCTTCACACAATGTTACACTATCTCCATTTTGGATTGATAAAAATGAAGTTACTGTTGGAGAATATCTGAAATATTGCAAGGAGCAGAATATACAGATTCCTGCTGACCCAAACTTCCCAAACATGCCGGATTATTTTACAGATCCAAAATGGTCTAACTACCCAGTTGTTAATATAAGCTGGTTTGAGGCGAAATTGTATTGTGAGCGTCAGAATAAAAGACTTCCAACTGAAGCAGAATGGGAATCAGCTGCAAGAAACTCTGAGAATAACTCGACATACCAATTTCTTCCATTTGAGACGAATTATCCAGACAGTTCAATCCTGGAGTACTTCCCAGATTATCAGCCTGTGGACCTAAAAAATGATAAATTTCCTTTTACATCACCAGTTGGAACCTTTAAAGCGAATCACAATAATGTCTTTGATCTAAATGGTAATGTAAGTGAGTGGTGTTTGGATGGCTACGAAAAAAACTATTATCGTGAATCTACGGAATTCAATCCTGTTAATATTGATAGTACTTTAAGAAAAGCAGTAGTAAGAGGTCCTTCATGGCTTACCTGGGACAATGGAAATGTAGCAAAACGGAATAGAAGACATAAAAATCATAAGTATAGAGAAATTGGATTTCGGTGTGTTAAACGAAAAAAATAGCAATAAACAAATAACAAATATTATGGAAAGATTATTTGGCGATGGTTCTTATCTGCCATCATTTAACATTTCAGGTAGTATTTCAATTGATAAGGCAATCGAAATAGTTAATAATGAAGCAGGTAATATAAAATTAGAGTCTGGAGTAGTAGATGCATTAATAAGTGGATTGGATTCATCAGCATATAATTCAGATTGTTTTAATGCTCTTGTTGATGTTTATACTAACAATCCTGGTTCAAACATTCAATATGATATTATTAGTAAGCTGACATTGTCTGATTGTCCAAATGCTCAAAATCTTATGAAGGAGATTTTATCAGATAATACAATTGACAGTTTAAGTGAAGACTTAAATGATGTAGTGAAAGCAGATGTTTTATCATTAATGAACCTGGATGTAGATGACAGAGCAGGTGAGATTCTTAAACAAATATTGGAAACTGATCCAGATTTTCCAACGGATGCTCATATTGATTATAAAATATTAAAAGGTGATGCTCTCCGTATATCTTATGAAAGAATAACTGATCCAAATGAACATAATACAGAACCTGATCCAGATATTCTGTTAAAACATTTTAAAGACCTGATGTCAAATTCAGATATGACAGAAGTAATGGTAACACTAGCCGAACAGATGAATGAAAATTCAGATTTTGGAAGAACAGTTGGTCAGCTAATGAAGCAAAACGTTGATCTCAATGAGCAAGTAACAAAGGTAATTCTTCAAGTTTCCGAAGAGAATCCCGGGAATAAAGAAATCCTTAAGAACACTCTTTCATATTGTAGAAATGTAGGTCTGGATATTGCAACAACGTATATGTCAGAGGATCAGAAATTAAGCTTTATTCCTCGACTATATGGTGAAACAATAAGTGACAGATTTTTTCTGAATCAGGATGCCCTATTAACCCGTCTGGATGCCGGTGAATCAATTAGCTTAAATACTTTTTCAAATGAAGGTTTGGTAGCAATTCCAATACTTCTAAATATAAAGTTAAACCATTAAAACCAAATATATGAATAAGCTTGTAAGAAAGATCCATACTATAATCGATTCAATAAGAGGCAAAAGATACCCATTTGGTATGCCTCCATTTCACGAAAAGGATAATGTACCTCAACTATTAGAGTGGACTGAAGAACCATATGGACTAATAAATGGAAGTAACATAAGTGTATGGTTTTATACGGATGAAAAAGGCCAAATCATTGAAGTAATGGAAGCTGGTCATTCTAATTCTTATGTTTGCGGAAAAGCTACTTCATTATTTATTGAAGCTATCCTACAACTAAAATCATATAATTTAGAACTGTTTACAGCGGGAAGCTTATGGATCAAAACTGAGAATACCAATAATGAAGACCAAAAGATATTAAGGCAACTACGAAATGATCTTTCAGTTTTAGAACAAAAAACAGGCCTGGTAAAAGTTGTTAATGAAAGGCATGCAAAATTGAGTCATTTTCGAATTAATACTATTGAAGCTTGCAAGAAGTTTAATGGCTCAAAAATGATTGCAACGATTAGTAATATTAGCGACAATAAAATGAATATTGGTCTTTTGGACTATTTGCAATTTAAAACAAATAACTTTAATAAGCCAATTCAATTTAAGATTAATCATAGTATTTACAGAACGGCAATCTATGAAAAACTTCTAAAGCTTCATGCAAACTCACTTCACAGTTTTAGAATTCAAGATATTAAAAGAAGAGCTGAAGTTTATGGGAAATGGATAGTTAATGACATCTTTGAACTTTTGGGGCTTATCAGGGATAGAGAAAATATGTCAGATGAAGTATGGAATACCAGTATTATTCCTTATTCTGGAACCAGAGACTATTATACTGCTACAACCTCAATGGAACAAAAGAAAAAAGACATAGATTTCCAGGAAATAGAAGAGTATTATCAATCATGGAGAAATGATTTTGACAATGCAAAAATAAAAGGAGTTGTTATTGAGGATTTTGCTATTCAGGACAAATTTAGGAAACTTTTAACCAGCGTTGAAAAATGGACTCGCAATACAAAGAATATTAAGGATTTAGACTACGGAACAACAAGTTATAAAGATAGGTTTGAAAGAACAGCACCTTACTTTATTTTTCACGATTTTGATTGGATTATTCAAATGATTGAGATACTTATCCTGGATTATGAAGATGAAAGAGATGCCATTCCAAAAATATGGGAAATTTTCCAGGATGTAATCAGCAGACTTCCTGATCCAGTTATATCAATAGATTTAAGAGATATTTACAACCCTAGAACTACAAAATCATTAAGTGACTTATGGCATAACTTACAATATGCTTTAGAAGAGATAGTTAAAAAGTACTCTCAAACATTACCAATATATTTACAGGAGAATATACCAGTTATATTTGAAAAGTTAAATAAAAAGCGGGATGCAAGCAAGCGTCAGCAAAGAGTTGCATTTCACAAAAAAATTAATCAAACTGTATTATTTGAGGCATTAGTAAGAGGATGGCCTTCATTTTTTCTCAGAACTACAGAACTTCGTGATTTATATAAACTATGGAATGAAGAGGTCCGTGAAAAGATTTGGCATGAAATCTATATGCAACTTAGGAAAGCAGGAATAAATATGATGCCTTTTTTAGAGCCAAATGTTAGCTTTAACGTTTCTATCAAGAAAAATGATATCATTCTAACACCTTATTTTGGTATTAATTCGGAAATGAACTGTATATTTTTCCATAAAAAAATTGGAACAATACATCCTGTTCTTCCTTGGGTTTATAAAAATACAGTTACAACAACAGATAAGGATATCGATAATATGCAAGAAGAATTCAGGAAAGCAGTAAATTCTAACAATTTTGATGGTGCCACTAGTATTATCAGAGATTTACTAAAGATTAATCCAATATTATCATGTTCAAAGTTTTTTAATGAGTTTTGGAAATGTTTTGGTGAAATTAAAGACGAAAACCTAAAAACGATTCATGAATTTCAGCTGGCTTTGGAAGAAATTGGTAGTATTGAAACATTCGATACAGGATATGCAAGATTAAAGAAGTTTTACAAACTGTTTCCTTATGATCTAGCTGATACTCCCGTAAGGCTGGCATACTATGGTGAAAAATATAAAGACAAACTGATTCTTATAGATGATTTAAACAAGGCTACAAATGAACAGAAAGAATATTTCCAGGAGATAGGCCAAATGATTCAGGATAACGAATGCTTCAAACATATAGCAGGCTTTATTAAACTATCCGAAATATTTCTTGCAGAGCTTAATGATAGCATAATAGATAAATACAGACATCATTTGTTTCATACCAAGGATATGAATTGCATGGAGATTCTGGAATATGTTAAAGAAGTGTCATTTGTAAGAAATTATGCCGCATTAACTCAATCTGACATTCAGAAATTAGTAATTAACGAAATACTAAAAGATCAATTTCAGATTGCATTGAAAATGGATCAAGATAGCAGAAATTTGAAGATAAGTAGGATTATTGATTCATTAAATTCTATTGATGAGGAAATCTGGAATGAATTTCAAACCAGCAAATATCTGGATGATGCAAAGAAAATAGACAATGAGTTTGTGCTTAATATACTAAATGATAAAATCCTGAAATTCTCCTATAAATTTAACAATGAATATGAGCCATATTTTTACTTAAATACTGCAGACAGAAAAATGCAAATTGTTGTCGAATTGAACAACTGGTATATCGAGCAAAATGATTTTAAAATAAACGAGAATAAGTTAATCGCAGAATCATTCAATACTGTTATCCGAAATATTGAAAGTATCAAACCTGGAATTGAGGGGGACGATAAAAAGAAGTTAGATGTATTAAGAAACTCAAAAATAGAACCACTAATTGAGGATCCATTCAAGGAAGACTCATATACCCGCTTTGACCTTTTATCTGAAGCGAATAATTTAATTAGCCATTTCGCCTCTCAAAGTAGTGAACGTTTTAAAATTAGCTATCTAAATCTTCCTTTGTATACTCCTGCTTACATAAAATTCATTGAGCTAAAATTTTTAGCTGAGCCAGAATATGTTGATATCCTAAAAGGACTAGTAAAGCATAAAATTCCTGTTGGTGCAGTGATAAGTGATTATAAAATAAACCTTGATACGAATTTGAAAGGTGCCTTTATCCCTTCAAAAATTGAAATAGCCAATAATGAATTAACAGTATACAACCATGAGAATAAAAAACTCGTGATCATCGAATTTAAAAATGCACAGGATGAAACTTTAAGACATTTAAAAAGAGAAATCGAGAGCATCGCATTTAGAACCACAAGCCTACATCCTCAAGGATCATCGCTTGCTTATAGAGTTTTAAGAGCTTCCATTAACACTCCTCCGAGAACAAGACTCTTGCAAAGAATTATTTCTGAGAATTTAGCTGTTTTTGTTTATATCCTTGCTTATACACCAGCAAGATTGTCTCCAAATATAACGAAGAACGCTTTCGGAAAAAATGTAAGCTCTGAATTGTTGTTAATGTTCAGGGATATTGCTTTGGTAACAAAAAAACAACAGATTGAGCTAGAATCAATGAAGAAAGAAATAGAAGAAAGTTATCCAATTGAAAGCATTTCAATGGATATAAAGGATATTATTCTTAAAATCAATATTAAAGAGGGATATAATTTTAAAAACTGATTTGAGACTTGCACAAATCAAAATACACTCGAAATATTGTGGTAAGAGTTATTTTTTAAGAGAATTACAAAAGTCAAAGACCTATCGGTAAAAATAATTGAACGTGATTAAGATAAATGATTTTCTGACATTCTACTGAACAAATTCCATAATTGTGATGAGCACTAAAGTTTAATCCGTTTATTGCCGGAGGAGATGAGTATTAGTGCTGTTATTATGAGCAAAAATAAAACATGTTAATTCGAAAAAAACATAGATTAGTATGGAGCAAAAAATCAAAAAAACCAGAATTTATAGAATTCCAATCATCCTTGGAGGTATTGCACTGGTATCTGGCATATTTGGATTTATACTTGAAAAATTTGGCTGGCCCGGTTTTCTTGACAATTTAAGATCATCAGCTCCTGTCCAGGGATTATTTAATGATCTGGCAAAGATTGAGCAATCCATATACCAGGCTTTCCAATTATCACAATTTGAATATGATACAGATAAATTTGGGAGTGCTATTCAAAATCCCTTGTTATGGTTCTCCCGCTGGTTGTTTCCTTTGGCGCTGGTTTGGGCGGTTGTTTCTGCATATTTCAGGCTATGGAAAAATGAATCGAAAATGAAAAGCATTAAAAAATGGAAAGATCACACCATTGTTTGCGGATATGGCGAAATTGGAAAACGGGTTGTAAAAAATTTGGTTGATAACGATAAACAAGTAGTTGTTATTGATCCGACCATTGAGACTGACCACTTTTATACGGATGATCAAACTCATTGTATTTTAATAAGGCAGGATGCCAATATTGATACCTCATTGATAAGGGCAGGAATACATGAGGCCAGGGATTTAATTACAGTGACCGGAAATGATCTAAAAAACTTCAGCATTCTTTCGAATGCAAAAATACTGGTGAAAAATAGTAACCCAAAAAAAGTGTTGAGAGCGTTTGCTCATGTTGATAATTTTGAGATTATCGATAATGTTCAGGAATATTCATTGTTTCAAATTACTGAAAACAATTTTGATGGTAGGATTTTTAATGCGGATGAAATTGCTGCACGACTGGTATTCAAGAAATATGCCCCTGATATTTTTGTACCTGTCAGGGATGTAAATGCACCACCGTTACATATTTTGATCATTGGTTTCAATAAATTTGCTCAGTCACTTGTAACAATGATGGGGCGTTCAGCACATTTTCTGCATGACAAGAAAACACAGCTTACTGTTATTGATCAAAACATGGATCAACTTAAAGTTCATTACCTCGATCGATATGAGAACATAAATGAGGTGATAGAACTTGAATTGATCAACTGTAAATCCAAAGTTCTCACAAGGGAAATCATAAATACATTCAAAAATAAAGTACCGATTTCAGTGATCTATCTGTGCCATGAAGATGTTATTTTACAAACCATGACCCTAAATAGAATCAAGAGTATATACAACAATGATGTTAACACAGTAATCTGTAAACCGGATAATGTCCCCGTCCCTGAATGGGTTAAACCTGAAAACAAATATCATATTTATGATCCTTTTACTGATGCATGTAATTATAATAATATAATTGAAGAGGAAATTGAAAGACTGGCAGAAAAATTCCATAACAGGTGGTTCATGGAAGAACGAAAACGCTTCAAAGAGAAAATGAAAAAATATGAAGAAAAAAGGGGAAAGGGTGAAGAAATTGAAAAGCCACAACCAAAATCTTGTATGACTGAATGGAACCAGTTGAGTGAAGAATGCAAGCAAAGCAATCGAAGCCTGGCAGCACACATAGATGTAAAACTTCGTGCAATTGGTTGTGAGAAATGCGATATGAATGATCTAAGGCCTGAGTCACCATTCCCTAATAATAAGACATTAATCGATCAATTAGCCAATATGGAACATCGCCGCTGGAATGCTGACCGTTTTCTGTCGGGATGGAAATATGGAAAACGGAATGACAAAATGAAAATACACGACAATTTAGTTTCCTGGGCAGAATTAGGTGATATACAACAGTATGACATTGATGCAATTAATGAAATTCCAATAATATTGAAATCAGAAGAATTCAAAATGAAGATTTGCAAATTGGAAGGTTGATATAATTAACAAGCATATGATTTGCCATATACATTCTTCTTATTGGTCAATCAGTGCTAATTGCTTTTTTTTAGTGAATGGCTTCAACAATTTTAATCAATATATCATACTTTTAACTAAGTGGAAAGAAAAGATGTTCATATTACCCTCGCCTCCTACTTCCAATCCAAACCCCTCTATTTGGATGGAGAAAATTTTAAAAAGCCAAATGTAAGGAAGCTGGTGGAGCAACTGGGCCTGATGATTTTTGAAGATGTATACGCTATTCATAGCGAAAGAAGATTCCCTTTACTGCGATATGATCAAACCGAAATACTATTTTATCAAATAAGTTAAAACATGAATACAGTATTAGAAGAAAAAGCCATTGCAAAAGATAAGTGTTTTGTAGTAATGCCCTTTGGCGTTAAACCCATTCCGGATGAACCTAATCATTACTTTGATTTTGACAAGGTCTATCGCATTGTGATACGACGTGCGATAGAAGAAGCCGGCATGGAGCCCATCCGGGCAGATGAGCAAACAGGCTCACACATCATTCATTCTGAAATGTTCAAAGAGCTGCGGGACAGGGCATTCGTTCTTGCAGATTTGTCCTTGGGAAATCCGAATGTTTATTACGAATTAGGAATTAGGCATGTATTATCACCAGGCGGAACTATTTTAATGTGCCGGGAGGGTACTGAGCTTCCTTTTGACATAAGATTATCGAGGGTAATATTCTATAGGTATAATGGAAAAGATATTGACTGGGAGGTTGTCGAGGAAGTAGTTCTCCGTCTTAAGGATGCTCTGATGTCTGCAAAGGAAAAAAGACCGGATAGTCCTGTACATGCCTTACTAGAAAAAGTGTTCCCTGAATGCCAAAACCCTACACAACAATACCAGGCTTCAGCAAGCGAAATTGAAATGCCAAAAACCGAAAATACTGAAAACAAGATCTTTGAAGAAATGGCAGCACGACAATGGGTTGAGCAAAAGAAGGAGCCCGGAGAACTGATAAAACAATATGGTGACAGCCTATTTGGTGCGAGAGCACTTGGGGAGCTGTGCATGATTTCTGATCTAAAAGGTGAGCAGATAGTCGAAATAGCTGTATTGCTGTACTTCAAAATGCAATATGATCTAAGCTTCAGAATTTTGGACAAATTGCACTGTAAACCAGGAGGATATAAATTTACACCCGAGGATTACGTTAAATTCGGATCGGTTATTTCAGAGCGTGACCATTCCAAAGTAGCAGCTGATGAAGGATTGAAAAAGATGAAAATGGGTCTCGAAATAGCACAGAGTAAAGTTAAATCTGAAAATAACAACCCATATCAAATATTCAGTTTATATAATAGTATTGGGGGCCTCCATTTGTGGAAATGGCATATTACAAAGTCAACCTTAGAACTGAAGAATTCAATTGAAAACCTTGAAAAAGCTGTTGAATCTGTTAAAGGCATCGATGACAAAACTAAAAGACCTGTAGGAAGAATAGCTCAGCTTTACCTACGCCTTTTAATTCTTAAAAGAATCCAGGAGGGTTCCACCCAGCGCTATGACCGAGAGGGATACATTAGCATAATCCTTAAAATTGACGAGTCACAAGCTATTGATGAGCGTGAAGAGAGTTATCTTCGCTGGTATAAAATCATTGCCTATGCCGATTCGGGCAATGAACGTAAGGTTCGTGAGGGAACAATCAACGCAATACAAAAAGATGTTCTTCTCAACAATAAGGAAGTTGGAGGCATTCAATATGTCATGTTGAGGCGGTTTATTGAAAACAATCTGGAATTCCTTCAAAATCATACCCTATTAGGTTTAATTTCACAAGATTTGCAATATTCAACAAGGCTGACTAAAATTGAATACTAAATTCAGAAAATGAAAACAAATAACCTGAAATCACAACCCTTTATTCATCGGTTCGGTGACTCTTATGATGAATTTATCCAGGTGTTGGTTGATGAATTTGTACTTTCACGCCATGAAAATGGTAAGTGCTTGCAATTCAGAGTAGAAAACAATACCATGGCTATCAGGGATCCCAAAGCCAGGCATCAGTTAAACGATTTTTTAGTTGATAGATTTAAGGAGGGTAAGAAGAATCCGATAATTAACCAGCTTAGAAAGTTCGAAGAAGATCCTCACATACTTTCTTACAACTTTAACAGCATATCATTTCCATTTCGTTATGCCAATGGTGGGGTATTACCCATTATGAAGATCAATGGACATGACTACTTCTGCCTGTTTTACCGTGCTGTTTTCCCTGTAGGCTGGAACATTGCAAACGGGGCTGCAAATAATATGGATGATATCAGAAATCCTTTAAGAATTGTTTATCGTGAATTTAGTGAAGAATTTATCATTGCCGATCATGAAAATATGATTCTGTACATTTTTGATGTTGATAATGAATATACGATGAGTGGCACACAGGAAACAGCTTTGAAGTTATGGAATAAGAAACTGGTCAAATATGATCTTTCAAAGTATAAAAGAAAATCAATCCCTTTGAAATGGATTGAAGGAAATGATATACTCAAACTAAAATATGAAAAAGAACAATATGTTCATGATGGGTTTTGGGTGAATATAACCCCTGAAGACAATGCCATTGAAATAGATAAGATTGCACTGATCAATCTAAAAGGGGAATTTAGTCTTTACGATGGTGAAGTTGGATTTATCAGAAAGGAGAATGGGCATTCAGAAGGGTTTATTTTGGATCGGATAATTGGACTTTTCCCGGTAAAGAAGTTTCTTAGTAACCTTCATTTGAATAGATTTGAGCCTGAGTTTTTTTATTATTGCGGAGAAAGATATTCAGTAAAGGAATTCGATAGGATTTTAAAAAGTCAATATTTAAAACGACATTTTAAAAGTGATTTCAGAACAGAAAAACAGCATGCCAAATACCTCGAATCCGTTGAATTAAAAACTGATCTGGACCTTTGCCCGATAACCCGCGCAGTTGCCAAAAAATATCAGGATTGGTTAAAAGATGAAAAAAACCAAATTGATTCATTGATAGTAAAGTCTGAGCAGAAGCCGAAAACAATAGGCAGGTCAGATTGTTTTGATATATTTATTAGTTTCAAGTCAAAGGACCAGGCCATAGCAGAATTATTGTACGATTTCCTGATGAAGAATAACTATAATGTATTTTGCAGCAGTAAAAGCATTAAATTTTTAGGAACAAGTGAATATTCCAAAGCAATTGACAGCGCTTTGGAACAGTCTGTTTGCCTTGTATTAATAGGGTCAGATATCGAGTGTTTCGAATCCGGTTGGGTTGATTATGAATGGAGAACCTTTCAGATGTTGTTATTGTCGCAACATAAAAAAGGTGAATTATTTACCCTGACTCAAAACATCAACCCCATTGATCTGCCGGTAGGATTAAGATCAAGGGAGAATATTCAGATCACAGGCCATTCATTGGATGTCAGTTTCAGGAATTTGCTCGGATATATTCAAAATGCTATGGAGAAACAAAAGTAAGTTGGCAACCCTTGATTCCATTAAGAAAAAGTATCTATTAGTACCTGATCAATCCCCCTGTCTCGAACTCCCCGATGAAGCCTGGGAACACCCCGGCCTGCTTTTAGAATGCCCAAAATGCAAAGAGAAACTAAAGTTTAATCCGTTTATTGCAGGGGGAGATTATAATGGACCGGTATTCAAAAATAATTGAGGGCAAAAGTTGATAGCAAAACGGAAAGAAGAAATAAAGATGAATTTACCAGTATATAGAATACTTATAGTAGAAGATACCAAAGAAAGACAAAAGATACTTAAAGATCTTTATAAAGATCATGCCTGGATAATGGTGCATACTGCAGAGCGGGCCATACGGCTGTTGGAGGTTTATCAATTCGATTTAATCTCGCTGGATTACGACCTTGCGGGAATAAGAAAAGGTGATGCCGTAGCGGAATTTATTGCAAAATCCAAAATAACAAATCCGAAGGTTATTGTGCATTCAATGAATTCCACAGGGGCGCAAAAAATTAAACTGTTGCTCCCGGATGCAGATGTTGTTCCTTTGTCAAAGATGATCCGTACTAATATTACTTTTAAACGTTTGCGGGAGGAACTAAAAAAAGCCACAGATATTAACTGGGCTTATGTATTTTCAGGAAAAAAATAACTATTTGAATATCATGGGAATTTACATAACCATCTAACAGTAATAACAATTACCGACCTGGAAGTACTATTATGGGCAAAAGGTTTATCGGACAAGCAGTTTGTGGAGTTTTTCTGCAAAGCCGCGGATGTAATAAAACGGAACAAAAACCAGATGGACCATACGCACCTGGATCTTTGTGAATCCATGTAACCTGAAGGTGATGAAAGTTTGACATTGGACACCCTAAATGTGGAGAAAGGCTGAAATTTAATCCGTTTGTTTCCAGGGAATAGAAATCTTAATAATTTATCATGTTCCCATCCATTTCCATCCCGGGATCAGGTTGATGGTCTTTCCTTCTTTTACAAGCTGATCTTCCTGGTCAAAAGTGATGATGGTACCTTCGGAGAGGTTTAACCGGTTCATGGCCTCCAGCAGCCCTTCGATTTCCCTTTTTTCGTTTTGCTGGCCAAGCTGCCAGGAAACCTGGATAGCCGAATACCTGTTTTTTTCTTCACGGCAGATAAAATCACATTCTTTTTTGCCCTTAAAATACCATATTTCGTTTTTGGTCCTCCTGAGGTTTAAATACACGGTATTTTCCAGTAATCTTCCCAGGTCAGGAGATCCGGAAACGGAGGAAAAATTGACCAACCCCTGATCAATGCCATATACTTTACGCGGATTCTTTGCCTGCACCTTCAGGGAAGTATCGTACCTCGGCACCAGGAAGATCAGGTAAGCATCCATCAGATAATTCAGAAATTCCATTACAGAAGAAGCCGAACCAACCTCAAAGGTATTTTTCAGTTTGTTGAACGAGACCTCCCTGCCGGTATTACTCAACAGGAATTGTACGATCATCCGGTAAACCTCCTGGTTCCTCAGATTATACCTTGAAAAAATATCACGCACCAGAATATCCGAAACCAGGGTTGATAACATCTCCTTGTTGCCCATATTTAAAAATCCCGGGAATCCCCCTTTTGAGATAAAGGACGAGAATGACTCCGGGCCTGGCAGCAGGTTGAAAAACCTCAGGAACTCATTATAGGAAAAGGGGAATACCTCAAAATCAAGGTGTCGTCCTATCAATTTGGTACCCAACTCCTTGCTTAAAAGCCTGGCATTTGAACCGGTAATTATTACTGTCTTTTTCCTGTCTATAGCATCCCTGATATACCGTTCCCAGCCGGTAACATTTTGTATCTCATCAAAAAATAACATTTGCGGGGTACCGGAAAGCTCAGAAAAAAGTTCTTCTACAACCAAAAAATCATTAACTTCAAAACCTGCAGTCCGGCTGTCCTCAAAATTGAAATAGTTAACCGAACCATGATGCCGCATCAATTGCTTCAATAAGGTAGTCTTACCCGAGCGTCTTACTCCCGTTAAGATATATCCAAAGGGTGTAAGCGATGTGAACGCTGTAAGCTGATCCCGGGTTATTTCCCGATCTTCTTCCACCAACCATTCCTGCTGTGAAAGAAAAATTGATTTCAAAACTTCTTTAAGCATGTTTGATTTTTTACTCCTGCAAAATAGTTTATGTTACAAACGTACAATAATTTATTTTATAAACGTAAATTATTTAGTTTTGTTTTTAGTTTGTATGATGCTAACCTGTTTCAGCTAAAAGTTTTTTATACTTTCACAAATTATAGAAAATATATAAGCCCTCGCAATTTTCGCGCGATCCCAATCAGGCAGGACTACTATTACGCTAAATTTCAGTATCTTAAAATATGTGGCACAATTGTTCTGTTTCTAAATCCGAATAATAACGTCATGCGCATGAAACAAGCCATCATAATCTTTTTGTCATCCAGAAGAGTGGCAATTATGCAAGCTCCCCTTTCACCTGATGGTCAGGTTGATGACCTTAATAAAATTAGTTCTATCCGTATCAAAGCTAAACTCTACGCTATAATCAAGTACATACTAACGTTTTTTTACAGGCTTGTGCAAATCTTATTCTTTGGAGGCTTGATTTTAGGATTTTTCTATTTACTGGATACGTACCAGAACAAAACCGAAAGAAGATATGGTTTTACAATCACTACACCTTATCTATCCAGAAATCCTCCCATAGAACCAATTATGATCAACAATTTAAATGAAGGTGGAGTGTTCGAAAAAGCAGGATTTAAAGGAGGAGATATTGTCCTGTTCCCTCAATTCGAGTCAACCATCAAGTTTTATAATTATTTAAAACAGCCCGGCGGAACAGAATTGTGGTTGGAGGTTATTAGGATAAGGGACTATGATACCGATCTGTATCTGGAGGGTAAATGCAAAAAGCAGAAAATTAAATTTGTGGCACCTTAAGGACGGTTTGATATTTTAATATTAACTCCTTTGCCTATTTCTTTTCTGGAAAATAAAATGTGACTTTGTTAATATTAGCTATTGGAATATATTGATCCATCTCTAAACCCATTTTAATTTTTTTACCATAAAGGCTATTTTGGGGACTTATAATATACCATTCAGATTTCTCATTTGACAAAGAAGTTAACTCTGCTTTAATTGCTCTTCTATTATTTGTCATTTTTTCAAAATTTTCCCCAATAAACTTTATAGATTTTAATTGAATAAGATTTATTGATTGATGGGATGTGTCGTCAGTAATATTGTCAGAAATCGTTAAAGTCCATG